>NZ_JAKJSN010000046.1:0-48366 GCF_050337005.1 Photobacterium japonica
AGAGGATGAAGAGGATGACTTCAGGCGCAAAGTGTTTCCATTAAAATTCAGGATTGGTCATCGCATCGCTAATTAGAGGGAATTGATTGAAATTTTTGCAACAAGCCCGTTAAGAAAAAGGCTACAGAGAGCAGCCTTTAATGGAGTATTGATTAGAACTGATATTATATATTAACGATTCTTAGCTGTATTTTTACACTGATCATCTTTAATTCCATACCCAGTGCAACCCCAGAAGTCGCCATATTTACCATTACGCTTTTTCATTGGTCTTCCACATTTGTCACAAATAACTATTGAGTTACCACAAGAGGTATTTTGACAGGTACTGTGATTACGCATGTCTATAGATGGAGATTGACATAAACCACATACTCTCGCTCGACCAACTTCACATGCTTGACCACTACTACAAACATAAAAATTACTGTATTCACCCTGAATCATGCGGAGAACACCTGATTTACAGTTAGGACATTTAAATATCTTTTGATATTCAGATTCAAAATATGGAGATTGAATGTTTAAGTCATAAACTGGAGAAAGTAATTCCATTACGAAATCTGATGGGGAGGTTGGGCTTGCTATAATATAACATTTTTTCTTGGCACGAGTAATTCCAACATACAATAAACGACGCTCTTCGGAATGAGGATAATCATCTAATGATGGTAATAATGCTTCAACTATAGCATCATCACATCGTTCATTTGGAAATCCTTTAGGACCTTGAGATAGTCCAGTTAAAATACAGTAATCAGCTTCAAGGCCTTTTGATTTATGAAAACTCCAAAAGTGAGTATTTTGATTTAACTTTTCCTTTGTCAGCTCTTTATTTGCATCATTTAATAGACTGTTATATCTGGCAATTACAGCAATACTAGCTTCAGGGTCATTCTTTTTAATGTTTTTGACAATTTCAATAACTCGCTCTATATCACCACCTTTTTTCCCTAAATGATCATCGTATAGATAAACCTGAGATTCTTTCACTTTAGTATGAGTTTTTATATCCTTTTTATATTGCGTTGGATTTTGCATAATAAATTTACCAGCAGTACCTGCAATGCTATTGTTATATCTAAATGTTTTTTGAAGTTTAGTTAATGAATGTGAACCTACCATTTCATCAAAGCTAGTTGTAAGTTCTAGTTTACCACCAGAGAATCGATAGATTGATTGCCAGTCATCACCTACAACGGTTAATGATGGTGAAGGTCCTTTACCTATAATTTCTTTGATGAAATCCATACGAGCAGCAGATATGTCCTGAAACTCATCAACCAGAATATACTTCCATTTAGGAATATACGCACCATCAGCTACTGCGTCTACTGATCGAATAATCATGTCATCAAAATCAATTGCATTTTGGCTTTGTAATTCTTCAACATATGACTCATTCAGATTATTTAATAATGAGGCATATTTTTTTGATTGATTAATTTTTGACACTTTAAGTCGTTGAAATATTTGTTCRTGATTTAATCGCTCTACGCGGATTGCTTGTAAAGCTTTCACCATAAAATTACTCCAAGTCGATAACTGATCTTCTGTATTTAATTTGTCAAAGATCTCACTTGGATGCATTGGATTACATTTCACCCCTAACTCATTTAATTTATTTTTCAATCCTGATAAAAGGTTATCTTCGCACCATTCATAATGAAAGGTTTCGACTAAAGTTGTACCATATTCTTTATGTAACTGATTTTTCTGAAGCATTGATGCATTATATTTTTTTGCATCTATATCAGTTCTTGTATTGCCTTGACGATCAATACCAAAATGTTCGATGTAAATTAAAGTATCTGTAATATGAAAATCAGGTTTATAATCAAAACCAATATCAATTCGACGTTTACTAACATATGGAGCTTCATATTCATAGTTAACTTGATTAATATATAGAAAGTTTGCAATTAAAAGTTCCTGATAACCTTTAACTTTTTCGCCATTCAATGTTCTAAAATCATTGTCACGAACATATGCTTCATAGTCGCCTGTTGAGGCAAAGCTAAAGGGATTAACTGGTGGTGAAGTGAGCTCTATCATATCGAAGATACGAGTAGGATCTTCGGTAATATATTCATATACCCAGGTCGTAACCCAAGCAGTCAACTTATGGTTATCTTCGGTAAAAATACTCATATTTGTAGGTATATGAGCTTCTCTTAATATCTTACGACCTAGAGCATGAAAAGTCGATATTTGAGGCAGTGTTTTTAGTGCAACTCCACTTCCCTTGGCTTTTTCATCTAATCGTTCTTGAAGTTCGTTAGCTGCGGCGCGGTTATAAGCGAGGATTAATATTTCAGATGGTTGTGCTAATCCTCGATCAATAAGATCAAGAGCTTTTGCTACCATCACAGATGTTTTACCAGTACCAGCAGCAGCCAGAACCATATTTCTATCATTATTACGTAAAACACCCAGACGTTGTTCAGGTGTTAAGGGGTTAGATTCTACTTTATCGAAGAAATGACTACGTTGTTCTAGTTGATACTCTTCATGCAGAGCTTGTACATCACTAATATTTACTGGATGTAACTGTACAATTCGTTTGATTTTAGTTCGTTGCTCTTTAGTTAAGTGTAGTTTCCACCCTTGATGGTTTTGGGTATATGTTTCATGCAATTCTGCACATAACTCTTCAATACGTGATATCCATGAATCACGAGGAAACTCTTTCAAAACTAGCATGTTAAATTCAGTTAATATACGAATTAAATATTCATTTACCTGCTCATTAATAAACATATTGATCGCATCGCAAAAGTCATCAATACCTTCTGATTTCAAAAAACGGAAATAACGATATTGCCCACCTACCTGTAAGGTGATCTTATCACCAAATATTGTAGATTTCCTTTCAAGAAAGTAGTGACTTCCAGTAAGAGAATAGTGTTCCTTTTCTTGCTGACCTTTCATGGTAGTTAGCAATGAATTATTAAATGTTATGGTACTAGTACCAGATAGACGACCTATTAGATTAGTGGAGATGCTAGAACTCATTACTATTCCCATATTTTTTATGCGGTTATATCATTATTTTATCAGCATTCCTATCCCCTTATCCAACGAGTTGATGTACCGTTCACCAGTATCCCTTTACCAATCTGACGTGAAGGGGCTGGTTGCAAAAAATCCGTAGTGACCCCAAATATTCATATCGCCTTAGCGGATGGGTAGTCAATGGCCAACAACGAATTCAAATGGAAACACGTCGTATGAAACTTCGGCGCTGACTCCTCTTGGCAACTTGATGAAACCTACATAAAAGTGAAGGGGAAATGCCAAGGGTAAGTATCGTGGCAGACGCGCAAACATGGCCTTGCATCAGGATATACGTGATCAGCTAACGTTAGGCCGCAGTTACTCGCAGATACAAGAGAAGCTGGGGTGCAGTCGGACGACGATAGCGCGGGGGGTGAAGGAAAGTTAGTGTTTTGGCTTGATATGGGGTGTTATCACATCAGCCTCGGATCGCTTTAAATCTGTAATGTTAAATGGCCGTCCATCGTGGCGGTCTTTTTGTATCTGGGCACACGTGGCCACTTGTCGCTGGACGTTACGGTGTATCGGGTTGTTTTAGGGTAAATATGGTTTTCATCGCTAAATGTCACTGAAACGAATCCTCTCTTGATCTATCTTGGAAATCGCCCTGAAACCGTCACAAACTTTCAAACGGATTTATAGGTAATATCGGCTTGGGTTGATGTATGGAATGCACGCTACAGCCGTTCTAGGGATTCTGAGGGCTGTTTTTAGGGGTAAAGTCAGCTATTTACCATAATGGGCACTTAATGCACTAGTGTGTGTGGAATAAATGTTGCTGCATTTGGTATGCTAAGTAACTCATTGTGCGCATTCTGTTACAGGGAAGATGATTGATGATTAAAGTAAATTATGTTTTTAAAGGAAAGCTTGGTGAAATTGAGCTAGGACACTTAACGAGTTTTGAGTCCAAAGAAGATGTTCTAGAATCAGTTGGTACATCTACGCTTGAACACATAATAACTGAAGATGTATTAAAGATATTGAATTCTGAGATTGATCCTACACCTGTTCTCGTAGCAAGAGAGCGAGGTGGTGATAGAGGTGAGCCAATTTCACCACAGTCAGAAGCTGAGCGATTAGGTTTTTCAAAATTAGTAGCAACAATAGATGACTCAAAAGTCGTTATTATCGAATAGCGTTTTCGTTATTTCATGAAGAGATAATAACCGTCACGAATCACCTATATTTACCATAACACCCGTAAACCGAACCACGTGAAGGTCGCTCATTGCAGTCAGATTTTGGATCTTGTGAAATGAAAATAGATAGTCGAAAAGCAGAGCCCCCAGTTGCAGCACGCGGTCGAATTGCTTGTACGTATCTTTATGTAGAACAAACATATTCACAGTACAGTATGAGCAAGGCACTACGTCAGTTGATGGAGGTATAGGACAAGCAATATCCCGTGAGTGCGTGGGAATGCAAACGAGCAAAGCGGCTCGAAAAGTTACAGGGCAACGTAAACACTGTGCTCAAAACACGCTGTGACAACCTAACAAATTGATGACACTATCAAATATTTGTACCAACCATGGAACGATACGGATATAGAAAAGAGGTGCGTAAACTCATCACTTTGAGTTTTACCAACGGCATTATTCGACTTTATTCATCCTGTCAGGTAACTGATCACAAATGGCCAAATTCAACGAAACGAATTCCGCCCAAGCAAACTTAGTTGAATAGTGGCGTTCAAACTGCACAGCGACCCGACAAATATCTGGCCGCTCTTCATATATTTGGCATTGTTTAGACGTTGTATTGAGGTGACGACAAATCCCGTCACCTCGATCCAGATACCGTGTTTGTTCTGACAAATGAACGTTCGCACAACACTTTCCACACCCATTGCATGGAAAGAGTAATTGAGATGAATCAATTAAAGGTTTTTCAGCCAACTTCGTGCGCTCTCAACATTTCCAGCCTCGAACGGCAGGGTGATATTTCGACGTTCCACTTCTTTAGCAAGAACAAAACACCTTTCATACTCACAAGTAAACGACTCTAAACTATCCGTGAATTGACTAATCTCTGAAGCAGACAAGTTAAATTCCAAGGACGACAATTCGATCAAGAACCTATCCAACTCCTGATTCACACTCTGGAAGTATTCAAGCGTGCGCTTCGCCTCAGATTTGTACCGATTCAGAAAAGTCCACACCTTCTGCATGAGTGCGCTGTAGTCCAGAAAATACGTGATCCCTAAGGTCATTAAGCCTGTCGCCATAGCACTTAACACAGCCGCGATTTCCGTACCAAAGGGGAATGTCATCACATTGGCTAGGTGACCATTTAATATCACACCCATAGCAACCGCAACACCCGTAGAGAGAATACGAGTAACCTCCCTAACCAGATCGCCCGCAGATAGTTTATTAGGATTCAAAAACAGCAACTTCGCGGCAGAGACCAAACTTGACCAGGTTTCACGGATCAATCGGCCCAACAATTTCTGCGTCGTAAAAAAAATATTACCAATCGTGGTAGTAAGACTAGATAGCGCACCAGCCATCGCACCATTTTTAAATTCTTCAAGCACATCTTTAAAACGCACCTTGATACGCGACCAAATATCTTTCGCCAAAGATTTAACCCGCGCTAAAAACAGCTCCAACGTAAAATTGTCTTGTGCATCTTTGAACAGAGCAGGCACATGTTCTTTCAGTTCAAACCAAACTTCTGCCAGTAGTACCCCCACGGCCTGGCGAACCCCCATTTTGATCCCAGCCTTAGCTGATTCATATCCCGTGCTTTTCAGAAATTTACTACTGGTGTAATACGCACTATTGATCTGCTGGTTGTAGTGCTCGCGAGCTTGAGCATCCACCTTTMGCATTTCCTCATGATTTAAAGATTCCAACGTTTCAAYATGATCTTTGTCTTTGGCGATTTTGGCTTCCAACTCACGAATTTTATGACGTTGTTCTTTGGTCTCTGTTGGCATTGAGCCCAGCATTTGCTGATTCTTTTTGATGTTAGCTTGCTTTTTTACAATAGTCACCGGCACAACATCGTTAAGGAATGCATCGACAGAATGTGCCGATTTGAGATTATTGATGTACGAATGCGTGGACTGAAAATTAGTGTCTTGATTCGCCAATTCCACACCACTTAAACCGGCAAGGACACGACCAGCATCGTTATGCGCTTCATGAGAAGAAATAACATGGTCAAGTTGCCGGTTTTCTTGCGCTCYCATGGTTTGATCACGGTAGGCGTCATGAAGTGAGCCTTCATTCTGGTGTTGCTTATCAGCCTTACCTCGAGCTATATAATTTGAATGAGTATGATAGAGRTCTTCTTTAACAGGCTGACCTTTTTGATTCAAAACGACATCACCCAAACCATCACGTTTTACCGGTTTATAGTCRCCCCGGTTCGCGTATTCCTGTTTGACTTGCTCAGAAATGTGAATAGATGTGTCGCCTTTTTGGTGTTCACGGACATTATGAACGGTAGCAACCYCYCCCCCTTTTTTGTCTTCAAATAACAAAAAATCAAGAGCAAATGAACTCACTAAACTCTGTACTACCGTTTTATTGAGTTCTTCCATAAGCACAAAATCTTTGCGAACCAATTCTGACATGACTTTCATTCCATTAAATTAGAGGGCAGRWYCTGCCCTCGTTATATTGCGTTATTACTTATTGTTTTTCATGTTTTTCRGCGTCKACCTTTGCCTTATCAAGCGTTTGTTGTAGAGCTTGTTCGTTGAGCACTTGCATACCATCTCTATCAGTTTCAATCTCAACAACCTTATCGTCATTAAGTACAACGTTCCCGCTCTCATCCATTTTTGGTTTAAACAACGGCGTAGTAATAATGTCCGTCAGAATAGCCGCAACTTGGTAGCCATTTTGAATGATTTGAATGACATCATCGCTAATGTTGTCAATATTGGCCCCAACMTTGATCAACTGCTCCATAGCTTTCAAGCTAACAAAGTWCTCGTTGAACAGGGTGTAGATACGACTCGTTTCATCGTAAATMTGGTCAACAAAAATACGTGTTTTCGTCAGTTGCTGACCGCCTTTCTCCATTTTATCTACCGCCTGGTTCACTTCCTCACKAGWTTGCTTGGCGTCGGACAAGGCTTCTTCTGCGTGTGAAGCAAACGCCCACCCCGCAATGGCAATAATAGGGGCCGCTACAACGCCACCCAATACCATTGCGCCGCCGGCCATACCAAAACCGCCAGCGGCAATAGAGCCTCCACCAATAGCAGCCATGGCTGCGTTATAAGCTGCAGCACCGGAAAGTGCAGCAATMGGTGTGCCCGTTGATGCAGCCGCCAAGGCCATTACACCACCATAAACCGCATAGGCAGCCGCTGCGCCTGCAACGCCAGCCCCCGCCACTTGCCCCATATACTCAGCGGTAGAAAGCGCTAAACCGTCAATTTTTTTAAGCTTATGCTTAGGAAAGTCGATGGCWATGTCTTTCGATCCACTTTCATTCAGCTTCTCCAGCAGGCTTTCTGCTATCGTACGGAAGGCTTTAAAGTCTTCACCCACTTGTAGYTGTAATTCACCCAGTTGGGTTAAGCTCTGTGTGGTTYTATTATTGATAACGTCAAAATCAGCTATTTTGGTGTCGTACTTATCKTTTGYAGCCTCAAGAATTTCATTSGCTTCCGTTTTATCTTGATAACCGTCATAGCCCTTTTTGGCACCGTAGCCCGCAGCAGCAATGGCCGCACCGGCCAAAATGAAAGGTAATGGCATTATTAGCACTCCATACGTTTTTTGTGTCTTCAATAAGACAATTTGTTAAGTCACAGCGTGAACTGTGGTTTTGTTTAAAAAAGTAAYGTCTGAACCAAACCCTCTTATCCATCGCTCTAATAAAAGAGAGTCAATCACTGTTGCCGTGATCTTATAATGGCCTTCACATTCCTCGACGATCTGATCGTGTGAAAGCGGGGTTTCTAAAAGGTGGAGACCTGCTTTTTTCGTGATCATGAATTCAATGAGGCAAAGATCGCCCTCACCAAACCCAAACCGACCGTCTGCATCATATTTTTTCAATGTAAAGTCGTTTGGGCGTTGAAAGTTAAACGTAGATACAACAACCTTTTTAATACGATGTATAGCCAACGTTCTTTCGTTATCGAATCCATCAAAACGGCAGACTAAGTACAACCGTACCCCCTGTTGAGCTAACCCTAATGGCATGATTGTCGCCRTCTGCGTTTTATGTTCAGCGTTGTCATATTCAACCGTGATCAGCCTATCTTCATACAATCCTTCGCTAATTAGACTCAGCACCTTTGGGTCCACTTTAGGTGCAAGTAGTGGCATGCTTTCACTGACCACGCGAATTTTATTTCGCCAATTATTAGCTTTCATATTGGTAGGATCGTGCTCCAAGTTATATCGCGCTTCATCAAAATAGGATTCCAGCGAATTCAAAACATTGCTGGGAAGAACCTGTTTAAGATATTGTTCCGCAAGACTGAGTAATAAGGATTCTTGCGTGGTTAAGTAATTAGCACTTAAACCATGATTGATTTTTCGCCAAGAGTAGCCGTACGGTTTTGAGCGTATATCCCGGTTGATCTCAAAGTTCTCTGTGAGTATTTCTAAGTTGCGCTGTATCGTCCGAATGCTTCTTTCAATGCCTATTTCTTGAAGCTGCATATGCAATTCTGGTGCGGTAACTTTCTTATGACGAGGGATCCGCTTTAAAATTTCAAAGGCAAGGATTAGCGACTCTTGCATATTCTTTTTACTCGTCAAAATCACACCACTCAGAAAACCAGAAAAAACCACCGACGAAAAGCAACCTTTTATTATTCGTTTTTTTACTTCCATGTCCACTCTGCGCAACAACGATGTTACCTTCGTCAGCGACATTTTGTGACGCTGCAAATCGATGCGACATAGATGAGTAAAAATAAGACAAGGTTCAAAAAATGAGATTATTTATCCATGTGAAGAGAGGAGGAGAAACAAACACTAGGTTGTTTACCTTGTAAGACGGGGCTACGATTGGATGGTCGAGATAGCGTCGTTCCAGCCCTGATGGCAGAAGTGTAGTAAATTCTGCCATCTGGGCTGTGATGTCTATACCTAAGCTCACGTGTCCACTTGCCATTGGATGTTACGACGTGTCGGATAGTTTTAGGATAAATACGCTTTTCATCGCTAAATTCCACAGAAACAAATGGGCTCAATAACCATTCGGTAAATTGGTCTGAAACCATCACAATTATCTTCGGTTAAATCGATTAACTGGTTGTGTGGGATTCTTAGGGACAGGGCGTTACCCTGTCTTTGGTCGAATTCCATTTACTCGCTATTAATGGTGTAGCAAGGGGTATATTACATAAGTCTAAATACCATGCAAAATGCCGATAAAAATACTGTAAATAAGCATCTTTAACAGAAATACTTACGTGATATATGAAATTTAAAAGTGGAATGTTTCTATGTGTTAAGTTTACAAATTAGCACATACGAACAAATGATTAGTTAATTTTCAAAAAGCTAGCGCTTTGCACTATATTGTTAATGCAAGAAAGTTCAGTTGAAATATTTATAATTTAAAGGATACATGAATGAACAATAACGATTTGATTTGTATTGTACGTAGAGCGTTAATTGAATGGAATACTGCCGGAATGTCTAATGATGAATTTGCTAATATTATAGATCTTAAGGATGAAACGTTAGATGGCGTACCTCATAAAAAATGGCGACTAAATGGGCACTTAGAATATGCAGTAAAACATAAAGGTAAATATAGAGATGGGAGTTTGAAACATCGTCAGCATTTGAAAATAGCGACTCATTATCTTTTAAACTAATTGCTATGATAGCATCAACCAGGCTAGGCCTAGGGTATCTACCCATATTCTTTACCATAACCCCTGTAAACCGTAGGGCGGGAGCATACTTTGCTTATCATTTGACCAGCGCATGCTCGAGCTTAAAATCTGAGTCATTTTTCTCTAAAACATCAGAGAGAATACAAATTTAACGGTTTGATATGCGAGCGCATCGCTCGCAGTTAGAGCCATTTAGTTAGTGTGCTCTCACCCTGCTGTAAACCGAACCACGTGAAGGTCGCTCATGGCGGCCTTTTTCTTTTAGCACTAGTACTCTATCCTAAAGAGTGCCCTGCTTGCCAAGGCGTTCGTCACAGCCACACTGAATGGATAGCTGTGTGTCGATTTTTGCGTAACAGCCAGAAGCCATACTCAAAGAAAATAAGGATGATTTTCCTGTATGAAAAGAATATTCATCATCGCCGCTGTGCTCATTACGTGTAATGCTTCAGCTGCGAACGTAAATATTGAGTCATTTAGTAAAGCTAAGAAATTACTAGAAAAAAGCGTCTATTTTGACCATCGAGAGACGTTGTATTGTGCAGCTAGTTTCGATGCGAAGAAAAACATCACGTTACCGTCTGGGTATAAGTCAGATAAGCATGTGAAGCGTTCAAAACGAGTTGAGTGGGAACATGTGGTGCCCGCTGAAAACTTTGGTCGAACTTTTATTGAGTGGCGCGAAGGAGATGCTCAATGCGTAAACAACAAAGGAAATGCGTATACAGGCCGTCGTTGTGCGAATAAAGCCAGCAAAGAATATCGCTTAATGCAGTCAGACTTGTATAACTTGTACCCCGCGATTGGATCTGTCAACGCAATGCGAAGCAATTACAATTTCACTATGTTGTCTGGCGAATCGTCAGATTTTGGCTCTTGTGAAATGAAAATAGATAGCCGAAAAGCTGAACCCCCAGTTGCCGCACGCGGTCGAATTGCTCGTACATATCTCTATATGGATCAAACATATTCACGGTACAGCATGAGCAAGGCGCAGCGTCAGTTAATGACGGCCTGGGACAAGCAGTATCCCGTGAGTGCGTGGGAATGCAAACGAGCAGAGCGGATCGAAAAGCTACAAGGCAACGTGAACACGGTGCTTAAAACACGTTGCGAGCAACTAACCAAATAGAAACTAACAGGGTATCCCTGTGTGGAAAAATAGTCAGAGGCCATTTACACATGTGTAAAAAGTCATGTTTTGACATACTAACCACGCAGTTTATGTTTTGATGCGACGAGCCTGTCAGCCTTTTTTGTCTCTGGTGTTTCATGATCACGTCAGCTCTGTGACAGGCAGAAAAAAACCGTGGGTGTAGCCACCCACGGCTTTGAATGGGATGTTTTTGGCTTTATACCTAAATAAGAAATTCGTCTAAGCTGGCGCCTGCATCAAGTGCATTTTTTAAAATGCTTGGTGTACGGCCTTGGCCTGTCCATGTTTTTTCTTCACCGTTTTCATCGGTGAACTTATATTTAGCTTGGCGTACTGCACGAGTTTTCTTCGGTGCTTTAGCCGTCATACCTAAAAGTTCTTCTGGGTCAATACCGTCAGACAGCAGCATTTGACGATACGCTTCTAATTTTTCTTCATGTTCTTTATTTGAAGCTTTAGCTTGTTCTTCTTCTGCTGTGCGCTCATTGACTACTTGATTCAGCTTTTCTAACGCTTCTTGTAGCTGTTCTAGTGTCATCGATTCACGAGCAAAAGCACGAAGGCTGCGAATGTTCATTAATAGTTTTATAGCGTCTGTCATGATTTCTGTTTTTACTTAATTAAATGATTTTGTATTTTACTATACAAGGTGTCTTTTACCTATGATGCCTAGCCTTGTGGTCATTTATCCCCTCTTTATGCGGGCTACCTACTGAGTTTTCGACTTGAAAATGTGTTATTTAACGTCGTGTTTTTTACACATGTGTAAATCGTGGTCTGTCTTGCAGTTGGCTATACTTTCCCGGTAGGCGAGCGTGAATGGAGATCAAATGGTGAATATGAAGAAGGCAGCCAGTGATGAAGTCGATTGGGAAAGCATACCGCCGAGGTTTCGTCTCTCGTTTGAACGGCTATGTTGGCTTCTCGATGCCGCCCCCCATGCCGGATACATCCAACACCTAGATACCAAGTGTTATTGCTATTATGACGTGTACCGCCCTCAGCAGCGTGACACCCCCCACGCCAGTGTTGGGTTCGCCCAAAGCTCGATTGACGGCCTATGTCGACTCGGATTGCTTGAGAGGGTCAACGTTGGCGACTATGAGGCGTTTGTCGTCACTGACATCGGGCAGAACCTTTATCGACAGGCAGTAAGCAACGAGGAATGTTTCCCTCCCATATAGGGTACCTATATCACAGCTAACCGCTCTCCGCCCCAACGCTATCGACCCAGTGCAGGCCAATAGCCCCTCACTGAGTAAAGCATCGGGGGAAACGCACCGTCCTAAGGTCACGGTTCAATGTCACACCTGGCAGGCTTCCATTTTTTCACATGTGAAAATTYCCCCTTCACGTCAGATTGGCAAAGGGGGGGGGGGGGAGGTTGGCCGGCTAACGAATGGATCAAAATGAGCTACAGCTTTCACTAAATTAGCCATTAACGGACAACGAGAGGTATTGCAAACCCTCTTATTGATTGGCCAAAATCACTCATTCACTACATTAAGAGCATCGGGCAGGCGATGAATATTCGGTATGATAAAGCAGGTAAAAAGTGCTCCCTCGAATACAGATACTATATTAGTTCAACAGAATTGAGTGAAGAAACATTTGCAGCAGGCGTTAGAGAGCATTGGGGTATCGAGAATAGTCTTCACTGGGTTTTAGACACCGCATTTAATGAAAATGCTTGTCAGATCTATCGAGAGAATGCCGCACAGGTTTTAGCTGCCGTGCGCCACATGGCAGTAAGTGTGCTTAGAAATTATACAACTAGAAAAGCGAGTATACGCCGAAAAACTAAGATGGCAGCGATGGAAATTAGTTATTTAGAGCAAATATTAGCTTCAGCGATAGCTGCTGAACAATAAATGAGCATGCGTGCTCTCACCCTGCCATTAAACCCAACAATATCTAAAAACTCGCACGGTACAGTGTTATGGCATTTTGCCCACTTGAATCGACGCAAACTTGAAAGGAGCCTCCATTAGTGGACCTTACGTATAGTGCTCCTGCACCATAAGCTGTGATGTCAAACGGCTTGCTACTTGAATAGATACTACCTCTTGGCTTACCAAATAACTTCACTCCTGTTCCAACCTCCACTGTCTTACCTTTTGGCATCGCAATGGCGTAATCAATAGACGTTACAATATGATCACTGAATTTGACCCATGTAGAATCTGTTCGTTTGCAAATTTTTGCCTGCGTACTAAAGCTTGTCAAAATTGAAAGAATAGATACAAGTGGGATCGTTATCCTTGAACGATGATATTTCATTGAACATGTCACCATAGATAAATGAGCAAGAACACACATGTCAAAACCAAGTGTGTTCACAAATACTTAAACGTTTTGGTCGTATAAACAACTACTCATCATAAGAGAAGTGGTATATGACTTGATTCGTCAACTTGGTTACGCCATTAAACGACATACCACCCCACTCCCCTTGCGGTATTGGATAGACTTCTGTATGCGCCTTTCGTTCGATGGTAAGGTTAATCTTACGTCCATCCCGCGCAATCCCTTCGAACCGCAGACTTTGAAAGTCTTTTGGAACGACTACTTCCACGGATTCACTGGACAACAATTCGTATTCACTGTCTTTGATGATATCAGATACACGCTCATATTTAGTTACTTGGCCGATGACTCTTATGGTTATCGCATGGCTCCAGTTTTCATGATGAATATTGATTTTCTTACCACCATTGACAACTCTCAGCTCATGAAACTTTCTATAGCCACAGCCACTTGAATGACAACCTCCATCAACAGCACCGACAAATTTTAGATCCCCTTCCCTAGGTTTTAGAATGTTAGTAGGTAGCTCCATTGTCCAACGAAGATGGTGATGTCGGACATCTGAAGATGAAGTGGCGTGGCCAGACGGGCAGCCTTTAGAGGATATCTGATCAAGCTCTGACCTTCTTACCCAATCAAACACTGGCTTAACCATCTGAGCATTGATGTTGGCAATGAAATCCGGAGCGACGGTAATGTAGATAGGTTGCTCCACTACAAATTTATTGTCGAACCATAGGGTGCGGTCCTTGGTTATTTCAAACTTTAATACACAACGAATCTTATTCATCGTGTATTTATCTCTTTCGGCTTCAATGATTCGACTAGGTATCACAAAGTTGACCTGGGTATCCGACACTTCTAACCCGGTAATTTCAAGAGGGCCAGATTCGTCAATATCTATTATGAGCTTAGCGTTGGAGGCCACATCCTCACTATCAAATCCCACCCCAACGCCTTTTGCAATTAACATCCAATCTCCCTTGTGATTAAAAGGTACTAAGGTGTTATCGACCGTATCCAATGAGTAAATTCCACCAATGAATGATACCTTTGCAAGCGTTTGGCGCAGGTCACGGTTAAACTCTTTTGAGATATTAGTAATATCCTCGTTAAGTTGTATTCTGAGTTTCTCCACCGCTGCAACAACGGCGTAGAGCTTGCGCTGTAACTTATCATCTAATGTCTCAACTTGCTCCTCTAACACATCATTTAGTTCCTCGATGATGTCAAAAGCAGTAACCTCGACTTGCCCAAGTAGGTCTTCAGCGAGGTTGTTGGCACTGTTTTGCAATACAACCGACAGGTCTTCAAGGTGATTTTTCAGATCTTGAATTACATTACTTACGACTTTACCGGCAACCAGCGGCCCCGCTATTGCAGAAATTGACATATGTTCTCTCCTTGCTTTTCATCAATATAAGTAGTCATGAAGTGAGCTAACTCATTTGAAAATTTTATCCGTCTCTTTTTCAATGAGTCAGTTATTGGTAATTTATTGCAGAGCACGTTTAGTACAGGGATTAGACTGACTAGGTAGATCAATGGTTCCAGGTTTTCTTTCTTAGGGAAAAGGTCTTTAATGCTTTGTTTGGATGACGTAACAAAAGAGCTATAGTTCAACATCTTATATGCTCCGTAGTCTGAAGCGGTGAAAACTAAAAACTGGAAATCAAATGCAATTGGTACAATCGTATGGTGAAAACTAGTGAGTAATACATTGTGCCCCCGAAGTTTATCGTCTTCCACAAATACTGAGTAGTCGAGGTTTCCAACGAGTATTTCAAGTAAGCGCAGCGTGTTAAGGTCACCAATTTCTAGCCAATGACCAGATTGTTGTTTATACATAGGGCCGATGCGTGTATGAATAGACTCAAAGGACTCAATGAGTATACCCATTGTTCTAACCTTGATGTCATGAGAACGTATGTGAACATTGCAGATTGTGCAGTCAAGAGAACAATCGGTAATTATCGAAACGGCCTTGTAGGAGAAGAACTCCATCCAGAACATATCCTTCGCGCTTGTGTTACCCAATTGCTTTATGGGACGATTTTCAAGTGAATTATCGTCTTCAAGAAGTATCAGGTGGTAACTTCGATCAATTCCATTTGGAGGTGATGTAATTGAGAGTCCCATAAGAGGCAGAAGAGAGCGAAAATTTCCTCTTTTTTCAACGAAACCTTCTAATGGTGTAGCGTGCTTATGTTGAAAAAAAAACTTACAAGATAAAATACTTGAGTCAGCAGTTGACGTTAACTCACCTTCTATGTCCAAATCTAAATTTAACACTTCGTCTTCAAAAAAGAGTTCAGCCCTTTCTCTACCTAAATTTCTAAACTTCCAGGGCATAGAGTCTCTAATCCAATCACCAACCGAAGTTATTTTTCTAATCATAATAATGGGCTCATCACATCAGTTTCGATGTTTGGTTGTGATGCTTGATATTGATGTAACGACAGCACTCCATCCTTTTTTACCTCCGGAAACTCGAACCGAGCTTATCGAAATATCAACAGAATCGGTAAAAACACCAACCCACTCACGAGCAACAAAATTCGGGGCGACAAGATAGGAAACGAAGCACAAGAAACCCAAAAGCCAAGGGAAATCCCAACGATAAAAGTGACTTTCTACATCCTTCGTGAAGCACCAATTGTGTGTACTTTGAGTGCGGTAACCGTCACCAATAATTTCTTTCTTGAACTCTCTTCATTGTTTGGGTCGATGTTACCTTAATACTCACCTTTGTTTATAGTGTGTAATGAATTATAGCAACTTGTTACTTTAGGTGGGGAATGATTGAGTAATGTGAAGTGAATCAAACCCCCTGTGTCAGGATAGTTGTCACTGTTAAAAATTCATCAATTTAGAGGGGCGGAAACAGAGGAAACATGTCTCGTTATTCGCAAGAAAGAAAAGAAGCCATCTTGAAAAAGTTGTTACCACCGTTGTCTCGCTCTGTCGCGGAGATAGCAAAAGAAGAAGGCATCAGTGAAGCAACGCTGTATTATTGGCGAAAACAACTTCGACAATCAGGAGCCGTTGTGCCCGAGAATAATATGAATTCAGAACAGTGGTCAGCGCAAACCAAGCTGGCGATTGTCGCAGAAACCTTCTCGATGACAGAGCATGAGTTGAGCCAATACGGTCGAGAAAAAGGGCTGTATCCCGCGCAAATACACCAATGGCGCAGTGAGTGCATGCAAGGCTTTAAGTCGACCAAAGAAAATGAGGCTGACGCAAAGAAGCAAGCAAAAGCGGATAAGATTGAGATTAAACAGTTAAAAGCAGAACTCCGTTACAAAGAGAAAGCGTTGGCTGAAACTGCTGCGTTACTGGTGCTAAGAAAAAAGCTGAGAGCCTTTTACGGGGAAGAACCCGAGGACGATTAACCTCAACCGAGGAAAGGCAAAGTCTCATCACTCTCATTCAGGAAGCGAAGCAAAATGGCTGTCGATTGGAGCCTGCTTGCCTTGAAGCTGAGGTGAGCTTAAGAACGTATCGCCGATGGTATCAATATGAAACGATTAACGAAGACCAGAGGCCGATAGCCTTAAGGCCTGCGCCAGCAAATAAGCTTTCAGAAGAAGAAAGACAAGCAATATTAGCGGTGTGTAATCAGCCTGAGTATGCGAATTTACCGCCAACCCAGATAGTCCCGACACTACTGGATCACGGTGAGTATATTGCATCAGAAAGTACTTATTACCGCGTACTCGCTGAGGCCGGCCAACTCCGCTCAAGGGGACGCCAACGTAGCCGCCAGAAAGCAGCTAAACCGACAAGCTACACGGCAACAAAGTCGAACCAAGTATATACATGGGATATCACATATCTTCCTTCAGGCGTGCGCGGTCAGTTTTATTATTTGTACCTGATAGAAGATATCTACAGCCGTAAAATCGTGGGTTATGAAGTACATGACCGTGAATGTGGCGAGCTCGCATCACAACTATTACAGCGCACGCTAATGCGAGAGCAATGCTTTAATCAACCTTTAGTACTGCATTCTGATAATGGAAGTCCAATGAAATCATTGACGTTTAAAGCCAAAATGGAAGAGCTTGGCATTATCTCGTCCTATAGCCGACCACGCGTGAGCGACGATAATCCTTATGTGGAATCGTTGTTCCGAACATTGAARTACGTACCGAGTTGGCCGAAAAATGGATTTGAAAGCCTCGGATTAAGTCGAGCTTGGGTCGGTGACTTTGTTCATTGGTATAACACCGAACATAAGCATAGCCGTCTAAATTATGTTACGCCGTCAGAACGGCACAATGGAAAAGATGCAGCAATACTGAGCCATCGAGAGAAGGTGTTATCAGCACATCGAAGCAAGAAACCAGAACGTTGGTCAAAGAATATTAGGAACTGCCAGCCTATCGGGGCAGTACACTTAAATCCCGAAAGAGAAGCAGCGTAATAATTGACCAACTAGTGACAACTACCTTGAAAAACACCGCAAAACACATCACTAAACCTACGTTATGTCTCCAAGATAAGACTACCGCTACACTATCTCATTCGATCGATCGTAGAGTTCTAGGTCTTTTGTCAGTAATGACTCGCAGACCCTACTTCAATAGACACTATGCAGATTAGAAAAAGTAGGTCAAATCGCTATCCGTAGAATATGATTGATAGAAATACTAACTTGAAAAGGGGCAAATTCTGGTTAGCGCACCGGCCAGACGTCACGCCGTGTTTGTTACCCATGCGCCAATCCCGGCTGGCGTCACCGTGCGCCCCAATTTCCCCCGAAACCCGTATCCAAAGAGTGTTAAACTAATAAATACAAGGCATAGCCTTTGTGTGTGGAATTTTCGATGATTTATAGATAATTCCAGAGGTTCGCAATGGCACAAGCCCGATCACTTTCCCGTTCTGAAATAAAACGAGCATTATCAACATGTTTGTTAATGTCTAACCCACTGCAAAAACAAGCAATACTTTCATTGTCTTTCTCAGGACTTAGAGTTACGGAATTAAGCCTTTTGCTCATTGAGGACGTTCTAACTAAGCAAGGCAAGATCAAAACTGAGATTTACTTGCGTTCAGCGATAACCAAAGGCTGTAAAGCTAGGTCGGCTTGGTTGTCAGAAAAGATGATAGACATCCTCTCTAATTACTTTGAATACCGAATTAGTCAGCATCTAGGCACATCGTCAAGCCCTAAGCGTTACAGAGGTCTAAATCCCAAGAGCAAGGTTATTCTTTCTAGCCGTGGTGCATCTTATAGCTTAAAGGCTAAAACCAAGACTATGTATGACGGGACACCTAAAACGTATTATTCAAACGACACACTTGAAGCGTTGATTAGGTCTATCTATTCAAGGTGCGGCTTGCATGGTGCTAGTTCTCACTCAGGGCGCAGAAGCTTAGCCACTTCCCTGAATAAGCAAGGAGTAGAACTAGACGTTATAGCAAAGATTTTAGGGCATTCTGAGCGCAATCCTAACGTAACATTGTCCTATATCGACATTTCGGATAAGCAAATAAGCAAAGTTTTTGAGGTGGCATTTTGATATGCGGCATACGTCAAACATCTTTACCAAAAATATTGATTTCGTAAAGCATTTTTACTAAAGTTAACTTAATGGTAAAGTATTTTGACGGTTAGATGATGAGTTTTAGACCTGTATATAAGCTATCAGACCTGAGTAAAATGGCAGGTTTTAATACAGTTGACGAGTTGGCAGAGTACGCTTGTACAACACGCCAAAACTTAGATAACTGGAATAAAACAGAGTCAAAACAAAACTTTCTTAGGGTTGTAATTATGGGGGCTAAGGTGATGAAAGCACAAGAGATTAAACGCCAAGCCAATAAACGTAATTAGAGGGGTAATCACATGGATAATAACGAATATTTAGAACTACTTCTGAAAGATGTTCAATCGGTAGTTGAAAATCACCAAAGCGAAAATTCAAAATTATACAAACAGCTTAAAAACCTACTCAATCGCCCTAATGAAAAAGGTGAACAACCTTTCAAGGTTCAAGCGCATTAAAGGGGAAATAGTGGTACAGCAAGTTTGTGGCGGTTTTTGGGGATGTTCTCCGTATACCGCTGTTCTGCTGTACCTCTATTTTTAACTAATGGCATTCTTGTTCATTCCTTCATTCCTTCATTCCTTCATTCCTTCCAGCGTTGCAAGCTCTGCTAACAGGCAGGGATATTCTTCATTTTTTATATTTACTTCCTCACCTCCGGTTGGGTCTTGGTTGAAACCAGCTGTAAAATTTCACTTTTATGTGACGGGATTCCTTGTTTTAGTGCTTGGTGTTTATTTTTGGTCGTTTTTTCAATTAAAAAATTGACCAAAAGCTTATCGGTAGTATTGTTTGTTCATCAACTAAACAGTAACGGATGACAAAAATGAAAAAGCACTCAATCACTAAGCAACTAATTGCAGAATTCAACAATGCCACCCAAGAGCTTTTTACTCAGGGATCGTGTGGGGATGATATTGGCTTATTTGATGCTAAAGAAATGACTCTGAATGAGATTAAGGAACGCCTTGACGATGACGCTTATCTCATCGCATTGGCTTTAGTTGAACACCAAGTTACTGGTATGGCTAAGTATCTTGAGTTCATGGTTGATACTGATATGACGGGCACAATGAGTGCTGATTCTGTAGAGCGGATGTTGTTTTCTACCAAAAACTATCGTGCGGTATGTACCATGGTGTTTGGCATACTGAAGTCAGAAGAAGGTTGTGATCCTCGTGAAACCACGGCGTTTTCATCAGTGACGTTAACTTGTGATGTTCTCAATCGACTTGTCAGCCGTGATGAGAACAATATTCGCTCTGTCCTGAGCAAAGATGAATTTGAAGCGTTTGGTGGTGATTACCAAGCAATGTTGGCTTGGGTTCAGGCTCAGCGTTTTTCACAGGTGCCGTCTCACGCGTAATGATGATGCATATAAGGCGTAATGGGGTCACTGTACCCTGAGGGGGAGGTATGCGGTTGTCTTATCATGCTCGGTTGCGGATGTCAGAGCGGCATTTAACGCCGGAAGATATTGCTTCGACACTCGATTATGGCGTGGTCATTAAGGAAAAATCACTGGGTAGTCGGATTGTGTTTGAACACAATGGAGTATGGGTTGTTGCAACATCTGGATGGGATCCCTGTGTGATAACGGCGTTTATTAAATAGTATGTATGGGGCGAACAGCCCCATTCAATGACTTTACATGCAGGAATGTAAACGGGTTTATCTACAAGAATCTAAATTTAGTCACTTTAAGTTTGGTAATATTGACCAGATTTGAGGTGGCCGTTATTGTCCATGACGTAGTTATTATAGGTAAGGGATAAAGTGTGGTGGAATGTCGGATGATCAATCAGTTGTTTGCTGAAGAGGCACATTGTGCACTTCAGGAACTTTGTCTTATAGAATTGAAAGAGGGAGCGTTCAGTGATGCTGTTGGTCTGTTTAATGCTGGGACACTTTTCCTTGATGACATAAGGATCCTTCTTGATGATGACTACATCTTTTCACTGTATATGTTGGAAAGACAAGTTGAAATCATGGCAAAACTCATTGTGTCAGCGACCGAAGCAGACATAACGGGCTGTAATACAGCAGACACAGTGGAACAGATGGTGTTTGCAACTAAAAACTACCGAACATTATGTGCAATCTTGCTCGGCGAGATGAAGCAAAGGGACGGTGAGGACCCAAATGATACCTTGGCTTTTTCGTCGATTGCCCCTACACGTGATGATCTCAATCGTTTAGCTAGTCGTGATGAATACACCATTAGTACCGTATTAGGCGATGATGAGTTTAACGCTTTGGGGGATGATTATGCCGCGATGTTGGAATGGGCGCAGTCCCGTCGTTTTTCACAGGTACCATCTTCAGGACGATATCCATTGACGGATCCTCATGTCGATTATGTATTTGCTGATATGGGGGAGATTAAAGGCAAAATCCTTCCAATGTTGGAGAACAAACTTGAACAGCGCAGCTGGGCTGTTAAAGGCGTCTCTTTACAGGAGACATTGGGTGGGGCTTTAACGTTAGAGCGTTATTGTATGGACCGTGGGGATATCATTAGCCTCGGGCTTCGCTTGAAATTCAGTGTGCCTGCTTTTCTTCCGTGGTTTGAAAAAGCACTGAATGAACAATATCGAAATGTAGGCAATCTTATCGATGCTATGCAATCCGGCGGAAAATCAGATGGTAAACGTGTTTATCGTGAAGATGTAATCGCTGCTTTTGAGAGTTCTGGTATTGTTAAGCATGCCATGTATAAAGCCACAGTAAAGCTGATTCCATTTTCTGTCGGTGATGTGGTGGTTGCCGTTGAAATGGCTAAATTTGGTAGTCTATTTTTACCTAAATATATAAATGGGAAAGATATTTCATCTATCATCTCGGCTGACACTTGCTCTCTCTATCCTGCCGTGACATCAGAGACAAAACCATACGGACGCAATAGTAATTTGCGCCAAATTGCAGAATTGGCTTGGTGTGATTTGGTTAAAGTACGTTTGCGTAACCAGCAAGACCTAGACCGAGTGATTTCATTTTTAATCTCTGCATGATCCTAAGATCATTGTTATCCTGGTCTTAACTGCCTAAATGTATTTCAAATGTAATACATTTAGGCAGGTTACATCCCTGTAATACACGGTATACCGTTGTTCTGCTACACCCCAGTTCTTTACTAATGGCATGCTTGTCCATTCCTTCTTCTGCCAACGTGCGTATGCGTTGATGCAGGTCGAGATCGGCATGCCGGCTCAAGTGCTTTCCCTCTGATTTTGCTTTTTCTCGTCCTTCATAGCAGCGTTGTAAGATCCGCTTACGTTCCATCTCAGCAAAGGCGGATATGGTGGTTAGATCACCCGGCCAATATCACTGTTGATATCGACATCTCCGAGATCATGAAAAACCAGCCCTGCTCCTTTGTTGGCTAACGTATCTGCGATGTGTAAGGCATCGATGGTATTACGTGCCAGGCGGTCTATTTTCATCACATGAATGATGTCGCCTTCTCGGGCGAACTCAAGTAAGGCATTCAGTTGTGCACGAGCTGCATCTTTGATGTGGATTCTATTGATAAATTTATTGGGGATGTGGTGAAATTGGCGGCAGTTTGCCGCCAATAGAGTTAGTTCTCAAAGAATCTGCATTCAAGCGAAGGGGCTTGTAAGTGGACGTTATCGTGGCAATGATAATAGTCATTACCGTTATCTTCAATGAGTGATGAGCTATATGCTCGGAGCCATAGCTTGCGTCTTTCTGCCGAAAGAACAAATCCTTTTCCGGACTCACTATTCGCTAAGCGATTTGGGTAGGCCCATCCATTACGTTGTAGCTCCGTAATAGTTAAGATTAAGTGAACCATGTCGGTTTGTTCTGGGGCTATCACTTCATGTATATGAGGGAAAAAGTCTATATCCCCTTCTGATGCCCGCCAACCGCTACAGCTATTAACGTCATCCAAAGATTCATAAGGATGAGAGTGAAATGTGCCGATCAATTCCAAATTAGGCCAGTAACGCTCAAAGAACTCTTTCTTTGTTTTAATCGAGTCAATGTCTGGCGTTACAGAGCCATGTTCGCGGATGGCTGATGTTTCAATAGTGGCACTTGTGATCACACAACGTGCAGGTTTGTCACCTCTTTGCGGAATAACATGTCCCCATAATAAGCCAAACGTTTCAATCTTCTCTTTGGCTTTGGAGCGGTGAGTCGCCTTATGCTTTATCGCATAAGCTTCAATTGCCGAGGTAAATAGTTGCGGCAATACTGCATCCTCAATAAAGATCGCAGTAGTCATGATGTTATCCTGTCTCAAATGTATATAAGGAGGCAGATATTATCATGCTTTTAGCTATTTTATTGAGAATGATTTCATGTTTTAATTTTATTATTCAATGATTTATTGTTTTCTTACGTATTACATTTGTAATACACTGATTTTTTCGCTGTGGCTTTTCCTATGATAATGCCGCCCAGCGACAACATGCCCGCTTCCTGCTTCAACTCTTTGCTTTCTCTTCCGCCAGTTAGCGGCCTTTTTACGTTCCGTTGGCACGATTTTGGTCACCCATAGGGCGTGGTTACCCACAGAAAGTGTGGATAACAAATGTGTGATCAGTCGTTAGAATGTGCATGTTCTACTGTTCGCATGAAATCCAATTCTATGCTGTGTTTTGTCGGTTACGCACACACATCAGCCCCGTACCATTTCCCGCCTACATCGCAATGATTTAACCGCCAGAATAGGTTCATTTGCATGGTGATTGCTTTGCCGTTTTCTTTTTCAAAGGTTAGGCAATCCACTTTGGCTTTGTTGTTTTTAAAATCAGGGTGGCCACGTAGATTGCCTATCTTCATGCAGGCGTAGTAGTTGTGGCGTTTGATGTTCAGTCCTTTGAGATTGCTCCCTTCTACAAGATATAGCGTGTTGCTGTCCGGGGGACTCCCGGACAGCAAGCGTGAAAAATTTTCACCAAAACTAAGGGGTAAACAATTTAAGGGATTGGTGGGCATCGTCGCACGGTTCGCCACTACCGTTACTTGTTTGTTTGGGCGTTACTCCATTACGTTGTCACGTATTGTTTCGGTGTCTTGGTTACTAATGACTGCCTATTTATTTAGTGTCCCTGGCGTGGGTTTATCCGCAACGCCAAGGGAAATACGTTTCCTTGGTTTTACGATTGTATGTAATGCGTAATTAATGATTTACCTCCCACGGAGGGATAGACAGAACACCTGACGCACTATAACTTCATTTGCTTGGAACAATTAAACTAAACCTATAACTACATAACAGTTTTACCTATAGCTTCCTATGCTTATTTACGTATCTCAACGGATGCTCAAGATGTAAACAATCAAAAACACGGCATTCTTGAATATGCTAATCGCATGGGCTTAGTGAATTTAGTCTTTGTGGAAGATGCCGTGTCAGGTGCTAAAAAGTGGCGTCAACGACGGTTAGGTTTAATGCTTGAAGAAATGATCCGCGGTGATGTGCTGATTTTTTCGGAGGTCACTAGTATGGCCCGCTCTACTATCCAGGTACTCGAAATCTTGGAGCACTGCATGGATAATGAAATAACGATCCATATCGCCAAGCAAAACATGGGGCTTGATGGCTCAATGCAATCGAAGATCATTGCTACCATTTTTGGGCTTGCCGGTGAGATAGAATGGGAGTTCATACGTCAGCGAACCAAAGAAGCATTAGTCGCTAGAGGGGTCAAATTAGGTCGCCCTAAAGGGAAAGCTGCTCGGTTAAAGCTTGATGATAAACGGGATGATATCGAAAAGTACTATAAGACGGGGTTGAGTTTAAGAGAGATAGCAACGCTATTAGGCATAGCATCAAGTACTTTGAGTGATCATATAAAAATCAGAGCGTTAATGCGTTAAATGTATTACCTTTGTAATACGTTTTCTTGCTGTTTATATTTAAAAATGAAATGAAAAAAATGACTATTTTTATCGATTGTGGGTAACTGCGTAAATCTTTGATTTTCTAGTTATCCACAATGACTATAAAGATCTATAAAGACTATAAAGATCTATAAAGACTATAAGATCTATAAGATCTATAGGCTCTGTAAGTCATTGATAAAAATAAGGAAAAAAGCAATTAGATGACACATTTTAGGTGCTCAAGCGACACATTTTAGGTGCTCGAGCGACATTTTTTAGGTGTTTGTGATCTTATTTTAGGTGTTTAGATGACATTTTTTAGGTGTTTGTGATCCTATTTTAGGTGTTTAGATGACACATTTTAGGTGTATTAGCCCTGTTATTGGGGATAAATCGCATTTTCTTGCTGACCAATTTTAAAAGTGACCTTTTTTAGGTCTGTCTTTATCAATAGATGACACATTTTAGGTTTTAATCCTGTTTTACACCTAAAATGTGTCCTATATCTCACTAAGCCAATCTAAATCGCATGCCTGAATATGGCTCCCCCCTAAAAAATGTTACTTATTGACGTGTTTTTAATATTCAGGGTTACCGCTGACTTTACTTAGCGTATCAATCTTATCTAAGAAAACATCAAGATCGTCTTGTGGTTCAGGCTCTGGCTTAGGGGTGAAATGCCGCTTGGCCAAGGTTTCTTCAATCTTCGCCGCTTTGTCGTCTTTGCCAATGTATTGATAGGCAATGGCGAGGATCTCTAATTCCCCATCCGTGAGCTTAATATTTTCCTGTAAGCGCTTGAGTTCGAGTTCTTTAATGGTTTTGATGGCATCATGTTGGTTAAGCTCATCCACCGTCCCTAGCTTGAGCCAGCGAAACAGAAATTTAATGCCGGTGATGTTTCGCCCTTTTTTTACCAACTCAAAACCGAGCTCGCCTTTGTCGCTATCGATAAACAGTAATTCTTTTTTTATTTGTGGGTGTTCTGAGAGATCTTTAATGCTTTGGCGAATACAGCGTTTCATGAACACGCTGTTGTTCTTGAATGAGCTTTTGTCTTTCTTGATTTTTCCTGCTTCATCTAGCAGCCCAAACACGCCCTTAAGCTCTTGTAAGCTTTGCGTGTGCATTTCATAGCCCTTACTCTTAAATCGGCTTAGAAGCTCGTACAGGCGTTTTGAGTACTCTTTCTTAACATCGAAAAAGTTACGGGTATTGATTAACGCAAAACCGTGGTTGTATTCGATGTATTCCGATTTAAGCATGTCATTTGGCACCATGGTTAACACACCGTTCTTGTAGGCGATGTGTTTGAACAATGGCCGGTAATCAAATTCAGTTTCCCCTTTCGCGTTTTCGAGCTTGATCCCAATCTTACGGCTAGCAAGTCGATTAGCCACTGGGCTGAGGTTACTACCAATGTGTTTAGGTTCGAGATCTAACCATTCAGAGAGTTGGTGCGAGGTAAATTCGTAATGGGGGGTGCTGTGATCCCAATCGTTACTCTTCATTTGTGCGATCATCAACGCAAACATATCCGCTTCTCTCGCGGATAAATCTTGGCGGCTAAAAACGAGCTGATGGCCTTTTTTGATATGCTTAGGAAGATTGTCGCTCACGACGGGGTAGTAATATTCTTCGGTGCTCACAAGCGCTGTCCATAGATTACATGACTAATCCTAGTATGACACAATCTAGGTGTTTCTTATAGATTAGCACCTAGATTGTGTTATCTTTTTATGTGTTGCATCGCGCTTCTATAAAGTGTTTTTTATCAATACATTGGGTGCAAAAATGTATTACAAAGGTAATACATTGTTTGTTTTACTTGAGAAATAATAGCCGACAACTGAACCAATCATGGCACTGGTAAATGCGAGTAATTCAGAAAAGTGTTTGCTCTCTGTAACAAGCGCCATCGATAAAAGTGCAAGCCGGAAAAAGAGTAAAGAAATAGCCAATAGAGGAGCAATGCGCTTGCGCAAATTCTATGTTTGGCATAGTCAGTTGGCCTCGTAAATCGCTTGAATTAACTTCTTCTCGTTGAGTTGTCCTCGCATCTTAATTAACCCACGTAATAACTTGGCACTGGTGATCTTCTTGCCGGTTTGTTCACTTAGCTCCTCCAGCCACAGGGCCAGCTCGGCCTTGTCGTTCTCCGGCAGCCGCATCGGGACCGGCGCGGTGCCGGTTGTGACATTGCGGCGGGTGCCGACGGTGGTGATCTTCTCCGCCTTCTTCGGCTCGGTTTCTGCCTCGGCTTTGCGCTGGCTGCGACGGTTTAGGGCCGTCATTCCTTTCAGTTTAGTCATGATTATGTATTACATTTGTTATACATTGCATCTTGCAATAACTTCTTCTGCAAGAGCTTTGTAGTCATTGAGTGCCGTCGAGCTCGGTTTGTAGGTCAGCAGCGGCTCGGAGCTGACACTGGCTTGCCCAATGGCTTCTGTCCGGCGAATCGTGGTTGTCATGACCTTTCCTTCCAGCGCGTTGAGTTGCTCGTCGAGGAAGCTGTTGATTAGCTTGTTGGCCTTGGCGTACTCGTTACGGAATACCGCAAAATTGACATCGTCAGTCTCTTTCACCTCCTCCAGCGCATCGAGCAGATCGGCCAGGCCGTTGAGCGAGAACGAGCCGCCGTCGACGGGGATCAGAAATAGATCGGCGGCCATCATGGCGTTGACGGATGTCAGGCTCAGGTTCGGTGGGCAGTCCAGCAGCACCACGTCGAAATCATCGCGCAGGGTATCGAGCTGCTTGAGCAGGATGCGCTCGCGGTGGACCTTGGTCAGGCTCTGCTCGATCACCCGGCTGAGGCGGATATCTGTCGGACACAGCGACAGGTTGGCGCCGCCGGCCTGAGCCGGGATGATGGCCTCGCGGATCGGGTGCTTCTTGGCGGACTCGAACACGTCCGAGACAGTGGTGCCGAACTCGAACTGTCCCCCGCTCAGTACCACGGTTAGGTTGGCCTGCGGGTCGAGGTCGATGGCGAGGGTGCGCTTGCCTTCTCTGGCGAACTGCGCGCTGAGGTTGATGGCGGTGGTGGTCTTTCCGACGCCACCTTTTTGGTTGATTATCGCTATAATTTTCACTGCATAATCTCCTTATTGTGTATTACAAATGTAATACATCACCAGGTGCTATTCTAATCTTTTGTAATGAAAATTCAATAGTAAAAGTTTCTTAATCTGTAGCCAAGAACCTGCTTTATTTCACACCTCTCCTGCAGTCGAGCCTCCTTGGTATCGCTGTTCAACCAAGCCAAAACGACGCTTCGCAAATGTCTTGGCCCATTCGGGTAACAATCAGGGATCTATTGCGATATGTTAGAGGATACATTTACTGAAATGATGGGGTTATATACGTCGTTGTAGGTTTGATGATGTGAGCCACGAAAGTGGCTTTTTTTTGTTCATAAACAACGAACGAACGATGTTCGTTCGTTGTTTATGTTCGTTCATTCGGTTATGATGTGATTCATATTGACAGGGGGTGGTGGTGATATGAGTGTTTCTCTAAGCGGTAATCAGTTACAAGATAAAGTAACCATGATTTGTAATGACCTTTATGCCAAAGGTCAGAAAGTCAGTGTGCGTATTGTGTTGTCACTATTGCCTGAGGTGAGCAGTACCAGTACGGTCCACAAATATTACAAAGCATGGAAAGACGAGTTAGAAGCGAATCAAAAATCATTGCTTGAAAAGATGGGGTTTTCTGAAGAGTTTACCCGTGTTTTCATGGCTGAAATCACCCGCCATGCGACCGAAGCAGAACGCCGATACCGAGAGATCGCGGAAGACGCCAAAGAGCAAAGCTTGATCGCTATCGATGACTTAGAGCGTGCTGAAGAGCGTTTATATAAGCAAACCGCACTGCTTGATCAACGTGAAAAGCGCATTAAAGAGGTGGAGGCCGAGCTTTCACAGGCCGACAAATCACAACAAGCTATCACCCAAGAACTACGCCAACAGATTGAATCGTTGACCGAGCAACTGAATGATTCCACGGCAAGCAATGAGCGTCTTCGTACTGAATTGGCGAAAAATGAATTACTGCTTGATAGTAATAAAGAGCTTGTGACATCAACCAAAACGCAAAATACGGAATTGAACGATCAGATCAAACTGCTAAATGCTGAGGTGGTTGAACTGTCGAAAACCAATACTCGCCTAGAGTCATCACAAGAAAGCAAGCTAGAGCTGATCGAAGAGCTGAAAGACAGTAAGAAATCAGTACAGGCACAAAATCAGCAGCTGGATCGTGACTTGCGCGAGATCCAGCAAGAGCGCAATACATTACAAGCGTCACTGTCAGATCTGAAATCGACAAACTCAACGAATGCACAACGTTTAGAGCAATCACAGTCAGAAGTGGTTGAGCTTAAAACCAATATTAAGCAGCACGTTGAAACCATAAAGCATTATGAGTCGCTTTATTCTCTTGAGAATAAATAGTGAGTAGCGCCTTGATCATCGTTCGAGGCGCTTAACTGTAGTCGCTCATGCTCACGACTCGCTGAGAGGATGCTGGTCCGTAACTCACAACTGGACACAAACGTGCCAGTTATGCACATTGTCATTGCGAATGTTAAATAAGGGACAGTTTTACTTCTGTTTGCGTCATGATTAACCACCCAACCATGTAATTCGCATAGCTACAATTTATTATCTTGAAGTGGTTAATACTCAGCGTACCCCCCACACCAAACTCACGGCCTCATCGACGAGCACCAAACTTGTCAGGCCACGATAATCCCCTTTTGGCTTACCAGAAAGATGCATCTGCGAATAAAATTTCTCTAACAAAAGACTGACAACTAGGCTTTGTCATTGAGAATCGTACCCGCTCAATTTTATCACGATGATATTTTTACTGACTAACTCGAACAGTGATTTGCACTTACTTCCGTTCGGATGAAATATCTCATAGTCCGATTTATAATCGAACACCAGACTTCCAAAGTCTTGATCATGTATGTCTTTGTTGGTGTAGTTGTAACAGCATGGATTTGACGAGTTGCGTTTACCCCGTCGTCTCCTAAATCGCGGTGTTAGGGTGGTATCATCCAGTGTTGATTCAGGTCATGCGTCTTGTCCTGACCTATATGAATGGCGATTTTACCAATTTCATGTATCGAATTTCGCTGGGTAACATCACGGTAATTTACGATGACACCATTAACGCTCTCTGTGGCCGCTGAAGGCGAGTTATTCTTGATTTTGACCTACCCGCACCTGCAATCCTCGTCGTGCCCCCTGGCTGCGCCACAGGGCTTTTTTTGGGGGGCTCTAGCGGTTATCCTTCCTTCTCCCTTACTTGCCTGATTAATGCTATCCGGAATCTCACAGTCTGCTGTTCTCTACAATGCCGCTCATTGCTTTGTCTGATATAACCAACCCTTTTGATCGATGAGCCGTTGTCAGTATTACGTCTGCTTTCTACTGTTCGACTTTAATGGAATGATTTATCGCGTCGATTAACGTAATACCGGAGTTAATGTCAGCGTCAATAATCTTGACCTGTCTGGATGTTTCGTTATCACAATCAGAGCTGTCGATAATGTCAGCCCATGAGGTGAAATAACGCTTCGAGTAGCTGCGCGTTGGTACGAGCGATAACCATCATGTGATAGGCATGCGTGTAATCAATCGCCTTGTGAATTTCAGTGTTATAACCCAACCTGTAAATTTCTGCGTTGGTTTCTACCGGGTTCAGTGTGGCACTCGCAATATCAGCTACCTGCTGCCCGTTCCTAAACGATGATGTGAGCCGTATGGATTCGTATGGCACTAACTAAAACCTGTCGACAGTCCTGGCTCAAAATTATTTCCAGCATGACAGGGTTTGCGTCTTGAATATAATGGCATCTCATCAAACAAGATGTAGTCACAATCTAGCTTCGGCTTACTTAGATGCCGCTGTTTCAAGTAAGCGTTGTGGGATGCTGGACACGATGAGTCAACAGCCGACTTCGGCCATCGTTGTTTTTATCAATCATTTGAAGGAATGTCGTTTTACCCGTCCCCGCTTTAGCTTCGACTTTAAATGACACGCTATTTTTGAATAGCACGACACCGCAATCTGCTCATCGGTTGCCAGGCATCCATTTACTGTTAAATCACTCGTAACGTGCTTTGAATTTATGAATCGAATTCTGTTGAACCTGAACTCTGTCTTTAATGGGAATGAATGTGAAATCGACACCAGCCTCTTTGGAGTACAGCGTTAGGTTTTTATGCATCGCTCCCAACTGACGAAGTTTTTTCCTGATTAAATGAAGCTGATTTTCACAGTTCATTATCAACTCTAATTCCCATTCACTTGCATAATTGAAACAACCTCGCTTGTAACCATTTACTCCCGGTTGACTCACTGCCTTGTACATTCGTGTGGGTTTGCCATTGATGTGTTTGAAGTAAATTTGTCGCCACCTAACCGCGAATGAATAACGTGAAAATTCAACACGCAATTCATAGTGTGTCTTTTCAGACCCGTTTATCTTCATCTGTCGGCGTTTAACTTCCCGTTTCGCTACTTCATTCATCCACAACGACTGTGTGATTGACGCATCCTCATACGCTTCATCCACTAGCGAATATATACGCTTTTGGATCTCCGCTATTTCATCCCTTTCCAACTCGGTTTTCCCTTCCCGACAATGCCATAAAAAGCAGTTAACAAGTTACACTACTTTTCTACTGAAGTACGAAATAGGGTGCTATTTCGTACTACTAAAAACAGTAGTACCTATTTCGTACTACTAAAATCCCAAGGCTATTTTGTACTACTAAAATTCTAAGTCTATTTCGTACTAATAGAGGATGTGCTGTTGTGAGTATAAGAAGTGAGCAATTAATTGGCTATATTTTTAATATATAGTAAGTTATTTATGGGTCTTTTGTCTCAAAAAAACAAAAAAGAACTTTTTATTTAAATAGAAAACGCAGTTGTTGAACAAAATAACGGAGAGATATTTCATGATGAAAGTGGAAAATACTCGAAAGTTAAACGCTTGGCGGAAGAAAAAGTGGTATAACTAACTAAAGGTATTCGCTTGCTAGGTAATGCATGAAATGATAAAAGTCACGACTATACAGAAGATGATCTTAAGAAGTTTTTTAAGCATCTAAATGATGAAACACGTAAGGAAAAAGAGCGGTTTAAGGGGGGGGGATGGGTTTTTCCTTTAGCAAAAAAAACAACCAACAGAGTTGATTTCACCGGATCTTCTTTCTTTGGTAAGCTAAGATATCACTCTCCAAGTTTCAAATCAGTCTTTGTTTTATTCAGACGAACAGTACCAATATGTGAAGGTCATTTGCTCATTATTTCTCCGTTTCTAGTATGTAAATGGCAGGAATTCCTTCGGGATATACAGAGATACTTTTGATGTTGAATATCTTGTGATTTTCGCTATGAATGAAACCAAAATCATTCTTCTTATTTTGTTCAATATTGCCATCATTTGGATAACCATCACCATTGAAAAACTGGTTGATTGGCAGCGTCACAATGAGTTCGATATTATCTTTTTCTAGATCAGACAGATTTATAACATGATGAACAATTACTCTTGCTTGAGCATGGAATTGATGCGCATTGTTCTATGTTGATAGCTGTTTTTTCTGCTCATAAAACGTCACAAGCACATTCTGGAAGTCATTGTGTTTTTCAATTTAATATACTTATTTATGCTTGAAAAATGAAATGCATTTGTCAATCTCTGCACGGTTTAGCGAGATGGTTGAAACAACTTCCCCATAGATCTCAGTAGTTAGATTGCATTATTTGCCCCGTCATCACATACGACCAAGTGATTATTCATCATTATGTCCATATAAGTGTGATGAATGCACACACATTACATTACCTGATGTTATCAACTGGCAATATGATTGCTGTTATGTGTTGTTTATTTTTAGCATTTTTACAGCAAAAATACACGCGGAAGTTTCATTTTGTTTTTTAACAGTCAAAATGGTTTTTTATATATAACTTTATGCTATTTTTTAGCATTGATTTGTGTCTATTTAAAAACATTTCACACACACCCGAGTTGTGTTGTGTGCGGTTTGTATATATTTAAAAAACAAATAACAGCCAATGTCGCTACCGCAATGGTGATTGTTATTGACTAACCAGAAAGAAACGGTCCTTTATCCCCCCTCCTGGGTTTGTTGTGAAAAATTCAATCTAACCCCAAGATATCACTCACTCACTCACTCACTCACTCACTCACTCACTTAGGCGGTACCTGAAATATTACGGCTTAGACAATCGGCCTAAAACATTACCTCATACACTAATGTGATAACTCGCTTGAAGAAGAAGGGGTGACAGCTAGCGGATTTCGAGCCGTGTATATCAATAATGGAATCGAGTCCGATCATGCCTCATCAAAAAAGCTCATTGCTACCACTGGCAGTTTCAAAAGACGAAAGTGAGTCGGCTCACCAATCCAAGGGCTTAAATCATTATGGATGTTAAACAAGAGGCAATTTGATTTATGGTTACGCAATGATGAACGTGAAACCCTTGTGCGGTAAAGATCCGCCTTCATAAATCGCCTTTTAATGTTAAGGCTGTTTACTTGTAATTCTTAAGCCCATCGCTAGATCAATATGTTTGTTCTGATTTTTTTGCAACAGTCCTGTCGCAACTGTAGGGAAATCGGCTAGGATTTCACTTATTAATATGCTTGTATCTGCATAGTTTTTTTACTGCAGGGGATATTGATGGCTAATTCGGCTTCACAAACCAATGGTTCGTTTGAAAACCAGAGTATGACATTGACCGAGTTGCTGACCCAAGTAGGCCAAGTCCTGCGCCGTGAAATGAAGCAACGTTATTGGTTTACAGCTGAGATTACCAGTATCAAACGCCATGTATCTGGCCATATTTATATCGACCTTTCTCATACCAATGATGGGGGCCAAACCGCTAAGACCTCGGCAACGATTTGGAATCGAAATACTAGCATTGTCTCTAACTTTGAAGCCCAGACCAGCATTAGGTTTGATCGCGATCTTGAAGTGATGCTGCTTGGTGAAATTTCATTCAACCCGCAGTATGGCTTTAAGATCAACATCGTCGATATCAATGCGAGTTTTAGCGTAGGTGCTTTTGAGCTAAAATTGCGTGAAATCCGAAAGCGCTTGCAAGAGCTCAATGAAGATAAGCTCAACAAGCAATTGACTACCCCGCTTGATTTTACTCGCGTTGCGGTGATTGCTCCTTCCAAGGCCGCCGGTTTAAGTGACTTCAAAACCAAAGCGGAACGCTTACAACATCATGGTTTATGCCATTTCGATTACTTTGAAGCGATGTTCCAAGGTGTACATCGAGAAAATTCGATCATCATGGCGTTCACTGAATTAGTTCAAAATAATCATAGCTACGATGCGGTGTGCTTGATTCGTGGCGGTGGGGACCGCGCTAGTCTCAATGAACTTGCTGAAGCAAAGCTTGCGCGCGCAGTGTGTCGTTGTCCCTACCCAGTATTCACGGGCATCGGACATGAGACCGATACGAACTTATTAGATGAATACGCACATAATGCATTCAGTACCCCGTCGATGGTCGTCTCTCATGTGTTTGATACCATTGTGCGTAATGCCCGTGATGCTAGTGAAAACTTTTCCTCGGTGCAGTACATTGCCCGCCAGATAAGTAGCCACGCAAAACAAGATGTCGAGCACAAGTGGAGTGGGATATGCGAAAATAAAGCCATAATATTATCGACTTGGCGCAACAGTTTGGAAGTTACGATTGAGCGAATTTTCACTACCTCAAAACAAGCAGTGGCCGATAGCCGTTATCACGTGGCGGAAGGCTATAACGCTTTGATGCGTGATACTCGAAATAACGTCGTGCAGCAAAAAGAGTACGTAAACCAACTAAATGAAGCCTGTCGTTATCACAGCGTGCGCCATGTACAGTTAGCCCGCCAACAAAACCGCGATATGTTTAACCGTCTCTATACCGGTGGGAGCAAACAGATCACAACTAACAAGTTTGACTTGGCCCGCCATTACAGTGAGATACAAAGCCGTGCCGGTACCCATGCGCAAGCTTCCAAGCAAGAGCTTAACCATGCAGTGAAAGTAATGTTCAATGGTGCTAAGCATTCATTAAACGCGCAGCGCGATAAAGTCACCAACAACTGCCAGCTCATCGATGCCTTCAATCCGCAAAATGTATTAGCCAGAGGCTTTGCTCTTGTGACCAATGACGCGGGTGAAATTGTTAAGCAAATTAGCCAAGTAGACCCTTACCATTCGATAACCGTCCAGCTCAAAGATGGCACAGTTACCGCTAACCCCGTATTTATCCAAGGAACTTATGATGAGTAACGAAACCACTTCTACTTATATGGAAAACTATATGAAGCTGCAGCAGGCAGCTAACGAATTGTCACAGCAAAACGTCCCGGATGTAGACAAGATTATCCCACTGGTAAAACAAGGCAGTGAAGCCTATACCCACTGTATGAGCCGCATTAATGAAGTAGAGCGAATATTAGCTGACATCGAAAATAAAACCGCGCTGACAAATTCTTGATGTGAATGTGTAGTGCGGTACTCAGCCGTACTACGTTCCTTATCTGCCCACTTTAGCGATCCCGAATTAAATGTAATTCTTTGGTGTCTCCGTTGTTATGGTTTAACGGAGATTACTTATTAGAAGAGATATAACGCACTATAACTATACCAAGTTTAAAACAACACAAACGAACTATGACTGCAGGGTCAGAAAAACGCAGAGTTGAAAGAGATCATTAAAAAGCGGCTGAGTAAGCGTTAAGATTTTTCTGGTTTATGGGTTAGTTGCTCGATAAGCGCAGCTTTATCCTCATCACTCATCTTGTCAATGGCACATGCCAGCGAGGCACTTAGCTCACTCTCACAGAAAAAGTAGTTCAAAGGCACGTTAAGCTCATCAGCCATACGGCGTAGTGTACCAATGTCAGGCGTATGCCGCCCCTTCTCATAGTGATTCATCCGTCCACTTGCAGAGCTCGGTTCCATGCCAATTCTTATACCCAGTTCTTTCTGGGTAATACCGGCTTTTTTACGGGCTTCTTTGAGCCTCGTAGGGATTGGGTTGTCTTTTTGCACTGAGCCATATCTGGTTGACCTATTTCGACTTAGATTGTCTAAGTTTTACGGATTTTTGTATACTTAGCAATCCTAAGTTTTTGTGTGTGCAGTATCCACGATGAACCGACAAATACCACTGAATAAATGGTTACATAAAGCATTGATAGAGAAGGAAATGGATGGTTTTTCTGTCTTGGAGATAAGAAATACACTACTACCAGATACATATATGCTGTTTGATAGAGAAGAATTACGAAAGCTGCTATACCGCCAACTCTACAATTTGCTTGCTCATGGTTATTTGGAAAAAATGCGTGATGAAGTGACACGTGAGAAGCGGTATTTCAAGACGGATGCATTTAGGGCATTAGAATTCGTAGCAGCGAAAAGAACCCAGTTATCTTTGGCACATGCCCACTTGAAAAGCCGTGATTACAATCCGTTTATTAGCCATGTATCCAGAGAAAAAGCGCAGTTTGAAGCAGAGCTTCGTATCGTGTTAGGTGAGGTGGATGTCTATAAGCGTGTGTTAACAAGTTTTCCTGAGCAATCCGCTTTGGTCGAACCGTTGTATGAAAAATCTAAAGACTATTCAGCTGAATTATTGGGCAGAATTAATGCGTTGAGTAAGTTGAGTGCATTGCCGCTGTAGGTGGCGATAATGATACTTGGCTCTCGTATTTTATGTGGTATGGGGCTTGTTGTAAAAATTCAATCTAGCCCCAAGATTTCACTCATTTCCCTCTAATCTAGCGATGCGATGACCAATTCTGAATTCAAATTGAAAGACTTTGCGTCTGAAGTCATCCCTTGGTGTCTCCGTTGGTATGGTTCAACACCTATGAGTTATGCCGACCTGAGTGACATGCTGGCCGAGCGAGGGATATCGTTCAACCATTTATCGCTGGTTTATTGAATATTCGCCGGCATTACGGAAAAAGTTACGTTATCCCCCGTTTATCCGTATGCACTCACTTATCAAGAAACGCGTTGGGTTAAAATACGAAACATGCCTGGTCAATGATCTAGGGGGGGAATCATTACGGATGTTGAACCCTGACAATATGTCCGATGAAGAGGTAAAAGATAGCGTGAAATTTAAGGAGGAATCCCTTTAATTTCAATAAATAAGCACTCGCCTGAAATTCACTTTTTCATTCCCGCAATCAGACTAAGAAACAGTTAAATTTGTCAATTTCATGTTTCTATTAACAACCTCCACACTAGTTTATCTCCCACTTGTTTTCATCCTTATAATTCGTATTGTTACGCGCATGCTTGCATATCTGGTTCCGATGCGGGAATAAGTGTTTTTATCTGACTTTAATTTAGAACAAATGGGGTCGCACGATGGGAAAACCTGCTGCTCGTCTTGGGGATAACCATGTTTGTCCTAAGGTAACGTCTAAAGTGCCGCATGTGGGTGGGCCAGTCGCTGCTGGCTCTCCCAACGTTTTCATTAACGGGATGCCTGCTGCTCGTCAGGGCGACATGATGGTGTGTGTTGGCCCGCCAGATTCGATCAAAGGTGGCTCGGCCAGTGTGTTCATCAATGGAAAACCTGCTGCAAGAATGGGGGATGCGACCTCACACGGCGGTGTTGTGATTGGTGGCAGTGGCAATGTATTTATCGGCGATAAGGCAGGGGCGAGTCCCGGCCAAACGAAAACCCTATCGTCCTCAGCACCATTCTGTGAAGAATGTGAAGAGTGTAAGGGCGGCGAGTGCGCGATCTAATTGTTAAGGGAAACGACGGTTGAAAAGGTATTTAGCATGCAGTTAGTGAGGTCGCCTGCCGAGAAAAATGTCCATCAGACGGATCATTCAGCCTCCGTCACGGTGGCGGAACAAGCTTTGACTCAATGGTTAGCTGAAGTACCTGCGTCCCATCATATCTATGCGGTGGTCAGTGGGGTATGTGATACCAAGCCCTTTGAACGTTATCAAGCGCTAGAATCCCAGCCGAATTCTGTCCTACTTTACACCACTGACCCCTACAGAATGTGGGTGGATGTGATGCCACGGTTAGTCCTTGTTGAGAAGGATTCGCCATTTTTGGATTGGTGTGCGTCGCAACCGTCTCGCGAATGGGGATGGCTATTAAGTACGGAACAGCCAGCTTACGTGCTCATGAATTATTTTTCTGGCTTGACGCAAGTGAGAACACAGCAAGGTAAAGCGGTATTTTTCCGCTATTGGGATGGTCACTTTGTTAACATCATTTGTGACGTAATCGGCGCAGAAATGGCGAATTGGATCCCTGTGGTTAATCGGTTCTGGGTGAATAGCATCAGCTATACCACTCAAGTCTCGTTGCCACTTCAACCTCAAGCATCGCCATGGTGGACGTTGCCACCGGGCTTAATGGAGGCCATTGCACACGCTGATCCCGCGCCAGTAATTGCCAACCTGTTGCAATTCATTAAAGAAGAGAAAGCCCACCTTTACTTCGCTTTTCCTGAATCCGTTGTGAAAGCAAAAGTGATGCGTTTTTACCATCGCTGGCGACAGCAAGAAGCGCACAACGCGCACGATAAAACGGAAAACCACAAGGTGTTACTGTCAGCATTATGCCAATCGTTGCGTGATGACATGACGCCGTAATTCCTTCCGCATTACTACCCCCCAGAATTTATGGAACGTTATTGAGTATGGATACCAACGCGACCTTATTGCCCGCCGACCAGATCAAAACCGATATTGTTGAAAGTTATCGCAACTGCCTGTCTACCTATCGAGAGCAGACAGAAGAGGTGTTCTACAGCGGCTTGTTACGCGGCTTTCGCATGGATCAGAAACTGGTCGTGGAGGGTAACCAAGAAAACGATGCCATCATTGATATGCAAGACAACCGTGCGTCTGTCATTGCTACTTGCCCAAAGAGCGGAAAGCTAACCATCTATCATACTTTTCAGTCTGTCTATTACTTGCCGATTGCGAATACCCCCTTTGAAGTGCGCACAGGTTCAAAGCCAAAGAGTTCTGGTTATGGCTATACCCCTGGCGAGATAGTCAAAGCGGGGACGATTGGCCCCGATGGAAAAGCCACTGTTGACGGGTTAGAACCAGGAAAACGTTATCAAATCATTTTCTACCCTGATGTGACTGACGGTGATCTAAAGGGCCTGTTTTCTTCTTATGATACGGTGATCAATACCAATGTCGGCTGGTTGAATGCGCAATGGGCCACCTTTAAACCCGAATGGGATTACTGGCTGAGTTTAAGCGAGGGAGAGCAACGTCTGCTGTTGGTCGCAAGTAGGGCAGAAGGGGTGGTAAAAGGCATTGGTGCGATATTGGAAGGCATGTGGGAGGTATTAAAGGGTGTGTGGGATGCCCTTAAAGGCCTCTTGTCCTTCCTGCTGGATCCGATAGGGAAGACTTTCAGCCTCGCAAAATCCATGATGGATTTTGATTTGAGTCAAATCCCTGAGTTACTCAAAAAAGCCAACACCTCAATCAGTAATGGCTTAGCCATATTGCAAGATGAAGCTTACCTGTTTCTATTTGGTGCTGCGTTTATTGCCTGGGCAAAAATGATCCCACCGCAAACATTAGCAACACTGTCGGGTGAGCTATTGATAGGTATCGTGTTTGATGTGGTCATTGGTGTCGTACTCACGGGTGGGATAGGGCTAGCGGTAAAATACGGGGGTAAAACAGTAAAAACGGGTGCCAAGTTGGCGGATAACCTCAACGGGATCAGAAAAGCGCCGGATGAAGACACGATCATCGCCGCGGTTGCCGATTTGCTTGGCAATGCCAAAGCATTGATGAAGCCGCATTTAGCGATATCCAATAAAATTCATGGGAATACTCTCGCACCATTAGATTCAGGCTACAGTGGTGATACGCAATACAAAAAACCGCAAAGCATAGCAGCACAACAGCCCTTACTCAGCACCTCACAAAAAAACGTTGCCCCAGAAGCCCTATCTGGTAAGCAGGAAGACTTCATACCGAGTGATGAGCCTTCGACCTCGATAACTAATGAAGGACAACCGCACACCACATTGATGGAATCAAAATTAACCGATTCGGAAAGTACACCCAGTACCAACGACAATGGCGATGTTGCTAAGTCCGATAGTAAAACGACCAAAAAGAGTGAACCCATCTCCATGGTGACAGGGGAAGAGTTACTAACGCTACACGATGCCTCGCTAAAAGGGATGATGGCGTTTGATTGGCACCGCTATTACCGCACCAGTGCGGTTGATCAGGAAGGGGTATTAGGCTACGGCTGGGTACACAGCCTAGAGCACCGACTGTGGGTTGCTGATGGTCAGGTCTATTGGCGTGATCATGAAAGTCGTACCAACCAGTTTTCTGTACCGACAGCCTCTAAACCTGCGATTGTGAACTATAACGCAGGCACGGCGATCTACTTAGGGCCATCCCCAACACCGAGCGAGCAAGCCCAAGGGGTCATTGCGGAATATATACTCTGTCAGCCCAGCCAGCCGTTCTACCATTTCCGCATTGTCCGTTCCGCAGATAGCACCGAGGGATCCACCGGCTACCTTGTTGCACTGAGTGACGCGTATAACAACCGTTTGGCTGTGCGCTACGATAATCACTCGCGCATCAGTACCCTTGAAACCGAGCACAATACCGCGTTGCGTTTTAGCTATCAGAAGGTAGCCACTCGTACAGGCTTGAAAAAACACCCTCGCGACCGCTTAGCTAGCGTTGAATTTGAATCTCGCGTTGACTATTTCTCCGACCCCAGTCGCACGACCCTCATGCGCTATCACTATAACGATGTGGGCCAACTTACGATTGTCGAAAATGCCGCCGGTGAGCGGGAATATTACGGCTATGACGCCGATCATGTGCTGACTTCCCGCCAATTTGGTGGTGGGCTGAAAATCCAATGGCAGTGGCAGGGTAAAGGCAAGCAGGTAAAAGCCCTTGCGTGCAACAGCAAAGCCCCCGCGTTCAGGGCTCAATTCCAATGGAAACCAGAATCAGGGAAATCCGTCGCGCGTCTTGATGACGCCACAGGCATAACCTATTTTCATGATGAACACGCCAACTTAGTCAAACAGGTGGCGGCCGATGGCACCACCACATTGTATGAGTACAACGACGATGGCTTGTTGCTGCGCGAGGAAGATCAAGATGGCATCGGTAAATCCTACCATTACGATAACAACGGCAATGTCAGCACACTCATCGATAAAGACAGCACTGTCACCCACTTTGACTACCACAAAGGCTACCTTCGCAAAGTTGAACGTGGTGATCAACGCTGGTTATATCAACGCAATGATCAAGGCGATATTATCGCCAAAACCGACCCAAGCGGCGCACTCACTCAGTATCGATATACCGAACAGGGTAAACTGAAAGAGATCCGCTATCCCGATGGTGGATTGCATCAACTTGAATGGAACCATAGCGGCGAACTGGTCGCAGAGCGCTTGCCAACCGGGGATCACCGCACCTACTGCTACGACGAATACCACCGTTTAATCACACTGAAAGCTGAAAATGGTGCGATCACTCAATATGAATACGATGCCCTTGATAGGGTTATCTGTTTACGCGATTCAGGTAACCACACTCAGCATTACCGTTATAACGCGTTGGATAAAGTAACACACTATACCGATGAACTAGGGCGCACCACGCAATATCTCTACGATGTCGATACGGGGTTATTGCGTGAACAACATAACCCCGATGGCACGAAGCTACGTTATCAATATGATGAGCAGCGTGGCTTAATTACTGATGTCGAAAATGAATCTGGCGAGCATTACCTTTTAAAATACGACGTTAATGGTCGTGTTATTCAAGAAATTGACTTCGCGGGTCGTAACACCCAATACAGCCTCAATGCGCAAGGTTACCTAATAGCCAAAAAAGAAATCGGCAGTGCTGCGTTTGACTCCCCCGAGTTAATCACTGAGTTTGACCGCGACGTAATGGGGCGCATTACCCAGAAGCGCTTAGCTGACGGAAGGGTGATTGACTACCAATACAACGAACAAGGCAAACTGCTGTCGGTGGATGATGGCGAACGGCCACTTTTCTTTGAGTATGACGAACTTGGCCAGCTAACTGTTGAGCATCAAGGCTACGCCACCTTGCGCTATGGTTACGACAGCCAAGGGCGCTTAACTAAAATGAAGCTGCCCGATGGTAACCGCCTCCGCTATCACTATCAGGTTGGCAGCTTACTCAACGGCATTGACCTAAACGGCGAGCCGCTCACCCGACATGGCTACCAACACGGGCAAGAGATCTCACGTCGGCAAGGACAAGCAAAAAGCCATTATACCTATGACGAGCAAGGCCGATTAACCCAGCAACAGCTTACCTTTGGCAATAGTCAGCACGCCAATGCCCGCGTACACCATGGCAGCGATTACAGTAAAGTGTTGCAACAACGCGACTACCGTTACAACGTCACCGGTCTACTGGCAGAAATCACCGACAGCCAAAAAGGCAAGTTGTGGTACGACTATGATCCGCTCGACCGACTCACCGCTGTGCGCGGCGCGGTAGAAGAGCGGTTTGAGCATGACGCCAGTGGCAATGTGCGAGGCATGCACAGTCAAGACGAGGCGCATAGCCAGGACAGACACGCGTCCAGTGAAGTAAAAGGCAACCGACTGACGGTACAAGGTGATCGCAAGTTCGCCTACGACGCCTTTGGTAACGTCGCCACCGAATACCGGGGGAAGGGGCACAAGCTGGTCACTCATTATGAATACGACTGCCAGCATCGCTTAAGCAAAGTACACCTGCCCAATGGCACTATCGCACAGTATTTCTATGACCCCTTCGGGCGCCGTTACAAAAAACAGGTGAATGGCATTGAAACGCTGTTTTTCTGGCAAGGTGAGCGGCTAATCGCCGAAGAGGTAGCAGGGCAAGCGTATCGAAGTTTCATTTATGAGTTAGGCACCTTCCGGCCACTGGCTCAACTGGAAGGAGAAGGACAACAAGCAGAGTGCTACTACTACCAGTTAGACCACCTTGGCACCCCACAAGAGCTGTTCCATGCCAATGGCAATTTAGCTTGGATGGCGCAGTACCGAGCCTACGGTAATGTGAAGCGAAAAGTGGTGCACATGGTCGACACGCCACTGCGCTTCCAAGGCCAATATTTTGATGAAGAAACCGGCCTTCACTACAACCGTCATCGCTACTATAACCCTAACACGGGCTGTTTTTTGACGCCCGACCCAATAAAGTTATCGGGCGGAATAAATAACTACCAGTATGTGCTTAACCCGATAAACTGGGTGGATCCGTTGGGGTTAAGTGCGGAAACGGGTTGTAAGCAAACGCCTACTACTGCAGAACAAGATCAAGAGCTGCAGGGGCAGAGGGATGAGGGGATAGTACCACCCAAATCACTTATGGATAATATTATAGATGAAGCGAATTTAGTTGCCGCTGCTGGAGGTGAAATTACTGATACACAAAGGTCCATATTAAGACAAAATCTGCCGGTTGTTCAACGTAGGAATCCTTTTCAAAATCGATTCATGAGGTCCGAATTTGAGAAAAATCAGAGATTACTTATGGCTTCTTGGTCTGAGGCAACTGGTAGGTCTTGGCCAATGAGAGAAATTAATGGAGTAATGAAGCCAGCAACGCCTCATCATATAATACCTCTTGAAAGTGGTGGGTCTAATAAGTGGTGGAATCTGATGCCTACATTTGGGAGACTACCAAACCACTCATTACCAGGTATTCCTGGGCCTCATGCTCGTGATGGGGTGTTGAGAGAGACAATTCAACGAGGGCCAAAAGCTTTGCCTGGTGGTACCATAACAGATCTTCGTGGAGAGAAATAATGAAATACTCTGAATTAATGAAAATACTAGATAATATAAATTGGTTTACATTCGTTGGTAACTATAAAAGCGAAGGTAATAAAATTGCGATCCATAGTTTAGAAGCTTGGGATAGTGCAATTTTCCCTTCAGACATGGATGATAAATTAACTCGTTGTGCATCTTTGATGAATTGGTTACCAACCTCATGGGAGGAAGTTGACCCTATTTATGGCCATGAATTATTAGATTCTGCTCATATTGTTCCAGATAATAAAAAATTAGTAATGGCAGCTTACAAAAAAGCAATGAAATCATTAAGAGAGTTCAATAAGACGCAATTTAAGAGTGGTCGAAATGATTTTTCTTTAGCGGCAAAAGGAGCAGCACTATATTGTGTGAAAATGACGGCAATTGAATCATTGGCTGGGAAGCCGGGATTGTGGACTGAAATATTTAAGTTGTATATAGATGGTTATTGGCCTTGTGGCCTTATGCCAAATGGTGAATTGGTTGTCTATTGATAATACACAAGCCAAAACCAACAGCTTGATCGTGACTTGCGCGAGATCCAGCAAGAGCGCAATACATTACAAGCGTCACTATCCGATCTAAAATCTACAAACTCAACAAATGCGCAACGTTTGGAATAATTACAATCAGAAGTGGTTGAGCTGAAAACCAATATTAAGCAAGCACCTTGAAAATTCTCAAGGCGCTTAATTTACTTGTAGTCGTCTATTTTATGATGTCTGCTGGTAAATCACGACTAGATTCTACGGACTGTTAATGCTTTTTAAGCTCGTAACAGAGCCTGAAACCAGTCTTAATTCCTTTGTATTTTCCAGTTGAATCTTTAGGGCCACAAGCTCGTAACACATAATCGTCCATATAGAACGAAGTGAGGCTAGCTGTTCGAATTTGAACCCCTTCGAACAGCCACTCGCAAAAATAGTCAGAATCAATAAATCGTAATCCGTTCACTTTGAAACTACTTAGAGGCAGTGGGAAGTGAAGGTGTAAGTTATCAAAGTCATTTTCAGACATATAGGGGGGGTGAGAGGCGTACTTTTCGCCCTGACTGTTAACAAACGTCATGTCACTGTGCTGTCCTCGTTTTACTTGTGACCAGTTTTCACCTCTCAATGCCTTGTATTCTGAGTAGGTTAGAAGACGGATAGGAACTCCTGTTTGTTTCTCCAGCCAGTTTACATAGGATAGAACATCAAAAAATGTACATGATGCAGGTAGGGTGACATCACGTTCACTATTGACTGGTGCAAGTAAATCACCTTGTCGACTTTCTCTATAATCTGAGTTTTGTTCTAGGAAGTTGATGAGATCACTAATCGTTATTAGTTCGGAAATCATCATTTCTTTTTCATCGATGGATACTTGATTGAAACCATCTAGACGAATGTTAGACGTTCTGTGCTCAGGATGATACTCCCCTCTAGATTGATAATATTCACGCAATATAGCCTGAACACCAGGGTAGTTTTGCATGAGGCCACCATTGTGATAGTAATGCATTTCTGAGCAGTGGCTATCCCACTCTCGGTACCCTTCATATTCAAAATAGTGCCAGCGTTCAAAACGGTAATCTTCGATAAAACTCGGGATATCAGCTCGTTTTAAATTATCGCCATATACCTGATGTGAAAAGACTCTGTCACGCTGGTTTTTGATTAGGAAGTCAAAGTTTCCGTAGCCATCCGATAAAAAAATCAAGTTGTCATTGTAGGGCAAAACGTTCACCCAACCTCTATCACTGTCTTTAAACCGTGCTGTGAGAAGTGTTTGAATATATTTTTGAGATTCGATATCGATAGTCGCTTCTACCGAAGTAGTACTTTGAGCATAAAGTTTGATATGAGCTGTTGTATTAGGAATATTGGTTAAAGCATTCCCTAAAAGATGATAACTGCTGCTACTAGTGGTACTTCTGTTATTTAGCAGAATAAGGTCGACAATTTTCACCGAAATTTGTTTGTATTGTGTTTGTTGTTCTACTGGCTCTGTGATTTTATTAGTTATGATGTCTAATATAGAAGGCAAGTTTTCTCGGTCCACAATAGATAGTGTAATTTCAGATGCCACATCTAGGTTGAGCAATTCCTGTTGTCGAAATGGAAGCTTGCTCACATCAAAGCTACTGTCGATTATCCGTCTTATGTGATAATTATTGAGTATAATATGTTGCCAATCGCAGTCTTGCCGTAAAGCATCATGCAAGTCGCCGTTGTGCCATCCGAATACATCAGAAAAGTCAAAATCATGCCCAGTGAACAACTTTTGAGGGGTAGGACCTTCGAAGAAGAATAACCTCTCTGATACTTGCTGATGAGTGAAAGAGTTGTATAAGTGATACGTCCCCTTTCTTTTGTGTTGGAGTAGGTCTTTGCGCTTCCTTAGGTTATGTTTGGCCATAAATGGCAGCAAGCTTTCATTGTATTCTTCCTCATAGGCTGCAAAACCACCACTGATTCCAAGGCGCTTGGCTATGGCGTTTAACTTTGTCGTATGAGAAATTTTTTCACGATCGTGTGATGTTCTTTTCGCAGATGTTTTGAGTTCAGCTGGAGACAGTCCTGTTAGGGTAACAATATGGAACTTTTTTAAAGGAATGTAGGTGGATTTTATTGTATGCATAGTCATTCTAAAACCTTGATTAATTAGCTAGCCCCATCATGATTTAATGACGGTGTACTTCCGGCTATAAGGTCCGAGAATGATAGTGAGATCGTGAGTAAAGAATGATTTTCCAACGATGTGAGTGCTTTGTTTTGTAAGAAGTACATTACAAACCGCAGGTAAGCCTCAGCCCTTAATAAAAACTAAATCAAAACCACAACCAAGTCAATAGGTTTCATGAAATACATAAGTGATTTCAAACCAACAGAATTAGGTCTTTCTTTGAGCCTGAAGTCATCCTTTGGTACCTCCGTTGGTATGGTTCAATACCGATGAACTATGCCAACCTTAGTGACTGTAGTGGAATGGAAAATTTGGCCTTCTAATTGGAGGATCCTTCGATCTTGGAGTCAATGTTATTGATGTGCCATCTGTTGCGTATGCTCAAGACGTTGTGTTAAACCGAAAAAGGTAGATCAGTAAAAAAGCTAAAATTGAACAACAAATGGCAGTTCAAAAGGGTATACCCCAGCGAAACCACTCGCCGTACCTCATCACCCCGCATTGCAGTCATTACAAAACCACTTATAATGAACCAAATTAGGAAACCAACTTAAAATAAACCGATTTGGTGATAATGATGCTGATCCGTGCCTACCTTCGTGCTTCTACCTCAGAACAAGATGCCCATCGTGCAAAAGATGAATTACGTGAGTTTATTGCCGGCTTTAATAAGCGCATAGCCGGTTACTACGCGGAAAACCAATCCGGCACTAAGTTAGAACGACCAGAGCTCAATCGGCTGATAGAAGATAGCGAAGCCGGTGATGTTCTGCTGATTGAAAAAATGGATCGCCTCACGCGTTTGCCCTGGGGGGAGTGGAAAACCTTAAAGGCAAAGATCATGGCCAAGGGGTTGGTGATAGTGGTGGCCGATCAGCCGATGACCCATGCCGTGTTTAGTTCCGGCAAGCAAAACAGTATCACTCTCGCACTAACGGAATTTATGTTAGATCTCGGGGCGGCCATGGCCCGTGATGATCACGAAACCCGCCATAAACGTCAGGCGCAGGGAATTGCTAAGGCCAAAGCCGCAGGTAAGTATCGTGGCAGACGAGCAAACGAGGCCTTGCATCAGGATATACGTGATCAGTTAACGTTAGGCCGCAGTTACTCGCAGATACAAGAGAAGCTGGGGTGCAGTCGGGCGACGATAGCGCGGGTGGTGAAGGAGAGTTAGTGTTTAGCTTGGAATGGGACATAACAGTTATGCCCAGAAATCATTTAGCGCTAAAGCTCATACATATTCTGTTTATGTAATTATCGGATACAAAAGATAATGGACGGGAAAGCGCCCTAACCTATTGATTTTACTAAATTAATTGCACATAAGTCACCTGTAGTGGTCAACTAAAATTGGCCACGGTTTTAGAGTTTTTCCAATATAATCGCTCTGATTCATTCGGTGTCAGTCCGCCGTTATATTGATGGGGGCGAAGCTGGCAGTAATACCCAATGATATATCGAATGATCTCTTGCTGAGCCTCAACAAAACTCCGATAGCCCACCGAAGGTATCCATTCTGTCTTCAAACTGCCATGATGAATCTATTCGGGTAAACTGGTGATGGCGTAACTTCTTACGTAATGCCGGTGAATACTCAATGAACCAGCGATAAATGGTTGAGCGATTCACCGATATCCCTCGCTCGGCTAACATGTCACTGAGGTTGGCGTAACTCATAGGTGTTGAGCAATACCAACGGAGGCACCAGAGGATGACTTCAGGCGCAAAGTGTTTCCATTAAAATTCAGGATTGGTCATCGCATCGCTAATTAGAGGGAATTGATTGAAATTTTTGCAACAAGCCCGTTAAGAAAAAGGCTACAGAGAGCAGCCTTTAATGGAGTATTGATTAGAACTGATATTATATATTAACGATTCTTAGCTGTATTTTTACACTGATCATCTTTAATTCCATACCCAGTGCAACCCCAGAAGTCGCCATATTTACCATTACGCTTTTTCATTGGTCTTCCACATTTGTCACAAATAACTATTG
>NZ_JAKJSN010000011.1:0-147879 GCF_050337005.1 Photobacterium japonica
GGCTTAACCATACAACACCCAAGGGGTTTTATCTCGCAAGAGACGACGGACTCCACAAACACTTGAATCGTGTATTGAGAACAAAACTAGTTAACTTTTCCAGATTGCTATTTACGGCCATGAGGCGGTAAATAAACCGAATTTGCTTGGCGACCATAGCGTTATGGACCCACCTGATCCCATGCCGAACTCAGTAGTGAAACGTAACAGCGCCGATGGTAGTGTGGGGTCTCCCCATGTGAGAGTAGGACATCGCCAGGCTTCAAATTTTGAAATTGGTCTTTGACGAATTTCGACACGTAATTGTGTGCTGGTATGGCTCAGTTGGTAGAGCGCACCCTTGGTAAGGGTGAGGTCCCCAGTTCGAATCTGGGTACTAGCACCATCTATTTTTTCAGCGACAATAGCACAATGGTACCACCTGATCCCATGCCGAACTCAGTAGTGAAACGTTGTAGCGCCGATGGTAGTGTGGGGCCTCCCCATGTGAGAGTAGGACATTGCTGAATACCTCTTTAAAACCCAGCCTTCGGCTGGGTTTTTTCATTTCTGCTCTTTGCGTTTTCCTCCCTATTGCTCGGTTTTTATTATCGCCTCATTAAGTTTCTTCATCATATCTCCTCTTCCCATCAATTCTTTTTACCTTGTTTTCCTTGCATGTGACTGCAAACTCTTATAGTTTTATTTGGATATCTGGACGTCTAAACTTCTTATGTCGTTTATCTGTCGTCATTGGGTTCTATGTTTAAGGAGTAAACTCAGATGCCAATTAAGATCCCGGATCGCCTTCCTGCGACTGATGTCTTACGTAGCGAAAACATCTTTGTGATGTCTGAAGCGCGTGCTGCCAGTCAGGAAATTCGTCCGCTGAAAGTCCTGCTATTAAACCTCATGCCAAAGAAGATTGAGACGGAAACCCAATTTCTTCGTTTGCTTTCCAATAGCCCATTGCAGGTTGATGTTGAATTACTACGTATTGATAATCGACCGACAAAAAACACGCCGACAGAGCATCTGGATACTTTTTATCGTCAGTTTGAGATGGTAAAAGAACGCAACTTTGATGGCCTGATCGTCACGGGAGCCCCACTGGGCTTGGTCCAATTTGAAGATGTGTTGTATTGGGAAGAAATTCAAACCATCATGGCGTGGGCAAAAGAGCATGTCACCTCGACACTCTTTGTGTGTTGGGCTGCACAGGCGGGACTGAAGTTACTCTATGATTTGCCCAAGCGAACACGCAAAAGCAAACTCTCGGGTATCTATACTCACCGTTCTTTGGATTGTCACCACCCTTTGCTGCGTGGTTTTGATGATTCATTCTTAGCGCCGCATTCGCGTTATGCAGACTTTTCGCCAGAATACCTACAGCAACATACGGATTTGGATATTCTCGCCACCTCCGCGCAAGCAGGGGTATATCTGGCATCGACTAAAGACAAACGCAATGTGTTTGTGACGGGTCACCCTGAGTATGATGTGGATACCTTACACAATGAATATATGCGGGATATGGGGGAGGGGATGGAACCGATGATCCCAGTGAACTATTATCCGGATGATGACCCTGAGCAAGCACCGATTGCGAGTTGGCGTAGTCATGGGCATCTGCTGTTTGCGAATTGGTTGAATTACTGTGTTTACCAGCAGACACCGTATGATTTGGACCGCTTCTCCGAAGCGAACTTTACCAAAGATGAATAGCACGACATTGCTAAGATGAAGATGAGAAAAAGGCCTGTTGAGACAGGCCTTTGTTTTATCTGTGTATAGAGGGAGGATGCTTATATGATCAATGCGGCTGTTTGGCTTCCCATGCTTTAGCTTTATTGATCAGCGGCACAATGGTGGAGCCTTGGATCAAAATAGAAAACACCACTACCGAGTAGGTCATCACCAGAATGATTTCCCGCACATCAATGTTCTTTTCTGGGATGACCATAACGCCTGCGGGGATCGCCATTGCCATCGCCAGCGCAAGGCCTCCACGTAGTCCCCCCCAAGTTAAAATCCTAATGGAATACGGATTATAGTCGCGGTAGCGTTGAAAGCCGACATAGGCCAGTTTCACGCTCAGATAGCGACCTAACAGAACCAATGGAACCGCCAGTACCATCAAGATCCAATCTTCATGGTGGAAAGTAAAGAGCAGCATGCTCATCCCGATAAGCAAGAACAGCACTCCATTGAGAAATTCATCCACGAGCTCCCAAAAATGATCGAGATGCGCTTCGCTTTCTTTGGAAAAGCCAATGTAGCGTGTCCAGTTACCGATCATGATCCCCGCGACGACCATGGCCAATGGGCCAGACACATGGATGACGTCGGCCAAGGCATAGCCGGCTGTTGGGATCCCTAATGTCAGTAGTAATTCCATGGAATGGTCATTGGTGGCACAGATCAGGTAATGGAAGAGTAGCCCGAGTACAAAGCCATAAATAATGCCGCCAATCGCTTCCTGTAGGAATAATTGTCCGACCCCCATGACCGTTGGGGTATGGTCACCAAACGCAATCGTGAAAAGGGTGACGAAAATGACCAACCCGAAGCCGTCGTTAAATAAGGACTCCCCTTCTATTTGGGTTGAAATGCGTTTTGGCGCGTGGAGTTTTTTGACAATGGCAAGCACAGCGATGGGATCCGTGGGAGAGATCAGGGCACCAAACAACAGGCAGTAGATGAACCCTAAGGGGATGCCGATGAGCTGACAAATGCCCCATAGCGCCCCACCAATAAAGAAGGTCGAGAACAATGTTGCACCGAGCGCCAATGTGGTGATTTCCCACTTTTGATCTTCAAGGTGAGGCAGTTTGATCCCCAGGCCGCCAGCAAAGAGCAAGAAACCTAAGATCCCTTTTAAGAGAAAGTCTTCAAAATTGATTTCAGTTAGGTGTTCGGCGGCAATGGTATCGAGATGGAACCAGCCACTTTGACCGGCGATGATGATAATGAGAGAAAGGATCAATGCGCCAGCAGTAATGGCGATAGTGGTCTGCATTTTTCCTATTTTGCTATTAACAAACGCAATGAGCATTGCAGCGGCGGCAAGAAAACAGAGGGTGCTGTAGACTGACATTCCGTGACCTCTAGGTGGAAGCTAAGTAAAGCATTTAATTGTAATAAAATATAAATCCATCCTATACCGATAGCCATGATTAATTTATCGATACTTTGCATTATTTATTCCATGAGACATACGATAGACGTCTAGATTTCCATTCTTGCTATGGTAGGATGTGAAATAGCTGTAACATTAAAGAAGGATGAATGTGGTGTTGACGAGCAAGGATGTACTTAAAAAGCGGATAAATGAGCAGATCTTGATCATTGATGGTGGCATGGGCACCATGATCCAGGGCTATAAGTTGGAGGAGCAGGATTACCGTGGCACACGCTTCGCGGATTGGCCTTCCGATCTCAAAGGGAACAACGATTTACTGGTTTTGACCCAGCCGCAACTTATTCAAGATATTCATATCGCCTACCTTGAAGCCGGGGCGGATATCCTTGAAACCAACACCTTCAACGCGACCACCATTGCGATGGCGGATTACGACATGGAAAGTCTGAGCGCCGAAATTAACTTGGTGGCCGCGCAGTTAGCCCGTGCCGCCGCCGATGAATGGACGGCAAAAACGCCGGACAAACCGCGTTTTGTCGCCGGTGTATTAGGCCCGACGAACCGTACTTGCTCTATCTCTCCGGATGTGAACGATCCCGGTTACCGTAATGTCACATTTGATGAACTGGTGCAGGCCTACTCGGAATCCACGCATGCCTTGATCCAAGGTGGCGCCGATCTTATCTTGATCGAAACCATTTTTGACACCCTTAACGCCAAAGCCTGTACCTTTGCGGTCGAAACCGTCTTTGATGAGCTGGGTTATAGCTTACCTGTGATGATTTCCGGCACCATTACCGACGCCTCCGGCCGTACGCTTTCTGGTCAAACCACCGAAGCCTTTTATAACGCCTTGCGCCATGTTAAGCCGATTTCTATTGGCCTTAACTGTGCCTTAGGGCCGGATGAATTACGCCCTTATGTCGCCGAATTATCGCGTATCTCTGAATATGCCGTCTCTGCGCACCCCAATGCTGGTTTGCCGAATGCGTTTGGTGAGTATGATTTGTCGCCGGAAGACATGGCTGAACATGTGAAAGAGTGGGCGGAAAGCGGCTTTCTTAATTTGATTGGTGGCTGTTGTGGGACCACACCCGAGCACATTCGTCAGATGCATGCCGTAACAAAAGATATTGTACCGCGAGCGTTACCCGAGATCCGCGTGGCTTGTCGCTTGTCTGGGCTTGAACCGCTGACCATTGAAAAAGACAGCCTGTTTATCAACGTGGGTGAGCGGACCAATGTGACCGGTTCGGCGCGTTTTAAGCGGCTCATCAAAGAAGAGTTGTACGACGAAGCGTTGGAAGTGGCGCGTCAACAGGTGGAAAACGGCGCGCAAATCATCGATATCAATATGGATGAAGGCATGCTGGATGCCGAAGCGGCGATGGTGCGTTTCTTAAACTTGTGTGCGACAGAGCCGGAAATCGCGAAAGTCCCTATCATGGTCGACTCCTCCAAATGGGAGGTGATAGAAGCCGGTCTGAAGTGTATTCAAGGCAAAGGGATCGTTAACTCCATCTCTTTGAAAGAAGGTAAAACCAAGTTTATTGAACAAGCCTCGTTGATCCGCCGCTATGGCGCGGCTGTTATCGTGATGGCGTTTGATGAGGTCGGGCAGGCTGATACCCGTGAACGGAAACTGGAAATCTGTACCAATGCGTATCGGATCCTTGTGGATGAAGTGGGCTTTCCGCCTGAAGATATTATTTTTGACCCGAATATCTTTGCGGTCGCGACCGGGATTGATGAACACAACAACTACGCCGTCGACTTCATTGAAGCCGTTGCCGACATTAAGCGTGATTTGCCCCATGCGATGATTTCCGGTGGGGTCTCTAACGTTTCTTTCTCTTTCCGTGGTAACAATTACGTGCGGGAAGCCATTCATGCCGTGTTCCTCTACCACTGTTTTAAGCACGGGATGGACATGGGGATCGTCAATGCCGGTCAGCTTGAGGTCTACGATAATGTGCCCGCTAAACTGCGTGAAGCGGTGGAAGACGTGGTACTGAATCGACGCGATGACAGCACGGAACGTTTACTTGATATTGCCGCTGAATATGCCGGTAAAGACGTCGGTAAAGAAACCGATGCGTCAGCTTTAGAATGGCGAACGTGGCCGGTAGAGAAGCGGTTAGAGCATGCGTTGGTGAAAGGGATCACCGAATTCATTGTGGCAGATACTGAAGAAGCTCGTGTGAATGCGGACAAACCGTTGTCGGTCATTGAAGGACCGTTGATGGATGGCATGAATGTGGTCGGTGATTTGTTTGGTGAAGGGAAGATGTTCCTGCCGCAAGTCGTTAAATCGGCGCGTGTTATGAAACAAGCCGTTGCCCATTTAGAGCCTTTTATTAATGCGACGAAAGACGTTGGTTCCACCAATGGCAAAATATTATTAGCGACAGTCAAAGGTGATGTGCACGACATCGGTAAGAACATTGTCGGCGTGGTATTGCAGTGTAATAACTACGAAATCATCGATCTTGGGGTCATGGTGCCGTGTGAAAAGATCCTCAAAGTGGCGGTTGAGGAAAACGTCGACATCATTGGCTTGTCTGGCTTGATCACGCCGTCATTAGATGAAATGGTGCATGTGGCCAAAGAGATGGAGCGACTGGGCTTTGATTTACCGCTGTTGATTGGCGGTGCAACAACGTCAAAAGCCCATACCGCGGTGAAGATTGAGCAAAATTACCGTCATCCTGTGGTGTATGTGAATAATGCTTCACGTGCCGTCGGTGTTTGTTCCTCTTTGCTGTCGGAAACACTCAAGCCGGGCTTTGTAGAAAAACTGCAAGCTGATTATGACGTGGTGCGAGAACAGCATGCCCGGAAACGACCGCGCACCAAGCCTGTGACACTGGAAGCAGCACGAGCCAATAAGGTCGTGATTGACTGGGCTGGCTATACGCCACCGGCACCTGCCAAGCCGGGGATCCATGTATTTGATGAGGTTGATGCGGCTATTTTACGTCCTTATATCGATTGGACGCCTTTCTTCATGACATGGTCGCTGATGGGTAAATACCCTGCGATTTTCGATCATGAAGAGGTTGGGGAAGAAGCACAACGCCTGTTTAAAGACGCCAATGATCTGCTGGATCGTGTAATACAAGAAGGCTTACTCAAGGTACGCGGTATGTGTGGGCTGTTCCCTGCCGCCAATGTCGGTGACGACATCGAGGTGTATACCGATGAGTCACGCACGACGGTCGCGAAAGTGCTGTATAACCTGCGCCAGCAAACCCAGAAACCTAAAGGCTATAACTATTGCTTGTCGGATTACATTGCGCCGAAAGACAGTGGGAAGTTGGATTGGGTCGGTGGGTTTGCTGTCACTGGCGGCGTGGGCGAGCGTGAGTTAGCAGACGCCTATAAAGCAGCGGGGGATGACTATAACGCCATCATGATCCAGGCCGTGGCTGATCGCTTAGCAGAAGCTTTTGCTGAATATCTCCATGAGCAGGTACGTAAAGACATCTGGGGCTATGCGCCGAATGAAAACCTCAGTAACGACGCCTTGATCCGTGAGAAATACCAAGGGATCCGCCCGGCACCGGGTTACCCCGCTTGTCCAGAGCACACCGAAAAAGGCAGCTTGTGGGAATTACTAAACGTGGAAGAAACTATCGGAATGTCACTGACCTCCAGTTACGCAATGTGGCCGGGTGCGTCGGTGTCGGGGTGGTATTTTTCCCACCCAGATTCCCGTTACTTCGCGATTGCGCAGATCCAGCCGGATCAGCGTGACAGCTATGCGGATCGTAAAGGTTGGGATATGTTGGAAGCAGAGAAATGGCTGGGTCCGAACTTGTCTTAACGGCAGGCGTATCAAACCATGGTGGTGCGTTCAGGTATCCCCGTTTTGGTATAAGGCCGATATGAATCGTGTATAAAAAAGGCGCTCAGTGAGCGCCTTTTTTTATGTCGAATAACGAAGGATTATTCAAACAAGGTGTGGTGCAGTGTTCTTACCACATCGCGTGATTCTTCAGTATTAACCAAGAAACACAGGTTATGGGCACTGGCACCAAAACAGATCATGCGTGGGCTGTATTGCTCGAGCGCACCAAACACTTGCGTCGCAGCGCCTGGGGCGTCGCCTAGTTTATTACCGATCAGCGCGATTAAGCAGAGGTTTTGTTCCACTTCCACACGGCACAACTTGCTCAGTTCAGCGGTCGCGGCAGCCGGTAAATTAGGGGCACCGCCGCAGGTGTCGGTTTGATCCAGCGTCAGTGACACGCTGACCTCAGAGGTGGTGATCAAATCCACAGAGACTTTATGCTCGGCCAAAATGCGGAAAACTTCGGATAAGAAGCCGTAGGCCTGGAACATTTTTAAACTGGTTAGCGTGACCATGGTTTGGTTACAACGCAATGCCAATGCTCGGAATTTCGGCGGGGCAGTGACGTGTTGACGGATCCACGTACCGCCTTGTTCCGGTGCTTTAGATGAACCAATAAAGACCGGGATCTTTTGACGTACTGCCGGAAGCAGCGTTGATGGATGCAGGATCTTTGCGCCAAAATTTGCCATTTCAGAGGCTTCACTGAAGCTGATCTCTTTGATGGGTTTGGCATTGGCGGTAATGCGCGGATCGGTGCTGTACATGCCAGGGACGTCTGTCCAGATCTCTAACGTCTCAGCTTGAATGGCTTCGGCAACCAGTGCGGCACTGTAGTCACTGCCACCGCGACCGAGGGTCGTGGTTTGGCCGTGTTCATTGGCCCCAATGAAGCCTTGAGAAACGACAATCGACTCACTGAGCAACGGTTGCATGCGCTGTGTGGCTAACTGACGAATAGCATCAATATCGGGGATAGCTTTTCCATATTGGCTGTCGGTACGCAGAATGTGGCGAATATCGAAACGTGCAGCACTTGCGCCCATTTCATTGAGAATTTGGGTAAAAAGATGCGTAGAAAGCAGTTCGCCATGGGCAACCAACTGGTCGGTCAATTGCTTGGAAGGGGTATGCGAGGCGTGCTTGGCCAAGTCTGCGACTTGATCTAGCAGTTGTTGGATCTCACCCGAAATCGTTTCGGGGTGCGCCAGTTCATTCAGAATAGACTGATGAATAGTATGAAGTTGTTGTAGCCGCTCTGAGCGCTGCTCGTTATCGGCAATTCCATTTGCTAACTCAACCAGCAGATTGGTAACACCGGAGCATGCACTGATTAAAACCACTTTAGCTTGTGGGTTATTTTTAATAATGCTAGCACTACGGCTCATGGCGGCATGATCGGCTACGCTGGTGCCGCCAAATTTCGCTACAGTGATCGGCGGAGGAACAGTAAAGTTATTATCAACAAAGCTCACAACGAGTCTCCCAGTAAGATAGTAGAAAGTCTAATACAAAGGGGGATGACTCGGGATCAAGATCCCGACAAGTGTCAGGGGAATCTAGCAGTCAGATCTTGGTAGATGGCATGACCAGAAGCTCCCCACCTTTCTCGGTCATAGTCATGAGAAAGGTGACAGCCAGAAGGATTCAACCTTCATAGCCGATATGCCATGCCCCCTGTCATGCCATATCTCGGCGTTACTCCCCCTCTCAAGATTGCGTTGGGGTGGGGCCCCGCAATCATCGATACCTGGGTAACGCTCCTCTTCTGTTTTCACCGGATGTGCAGGTCAGCGTGTGTGCTGAATCTCAGTGCCATCTGGATGAACAAAAAATGTGCTTTATTGAAGCGGATTTGCCTATATCTTGTCAATTCCCTTTAGCAGTTTTTTGCAATTTTTTGCAAAAAACTGTCATAACTGAGTCATAACCTTGTGCGCTTCATCAGTAGATCAACAACCTAGACAGCAGGAACGACGATCAGCTGATATAGTCATTAGGGCATACGGTTCAATCCATACACATCTTTTCATGCAGACCTTCACGGAGGAAATTCCATGACTTTTGGCAGCTTTTACCCCCCTCAGCGTACGTTAATGGGCCCCGGCCCGTCGGACATCTCTCCGCAAGTGTTACAGGCGTTAAGTCGCCCGACGATTGGCCACCTTGACCCGCTGTTTATTGGCATGATGGATGAGCTGAAACAATTGCTGCAATATGCCTTTCAAACAGCGAACCCGTTTACGATTGCAGTCTCGGCGCCGGGCAGTGCTGGGATGGAAGCCTGTTTTGTGAATTTGGTCGAGCCGGGCGACACCGTGATTGTGTGTCGTAACGGTGTATTTGGCGATCGCATGCGGGAGAATGTCGAGCGTTGTGGTGGTATCGCCGTCATGGTGGATAACGCATGGGGTGAAGCCGTGGATCCGGCTTTGGTCGCCGAGGCGTTAACGACCCATCCGGAGGCGAAGATTGTTGCGTTTGTTCACGCTGAAACCTCCACGGGCGCATTGAGCGATGCCGAGGCGATTGCCAAGTTAGCACGCCAGCATGATTGCCTGACCATTGTGGATGCCGTGACCTCGCTCGGTGGTGTACCGTTGTTGGTGGATGAGTGGCAATTGGATGCGGTGTATTCCGGTAGCCAGAAATGCCTGTCGTGCGTACCGGGGCTGTCTCCACTGACGTTTTCGGCACGGGCGATTGAGAAAATTCAGGCACGTGAAACCCCCGTACAGAGTTGGTTCCTCGATCAAAGTTTGGTTCTGGGTTATTGGAGCGGAGAAGGTAAACGCAGTTATCACCACACGGCACCGGTGAATAGCTTGTATGCCTTGCATGAAGCCTTGGTGTTGTTAAAGCACGAAGGGCTAGAAAATGCCTGGCAACGTCATCGTGATATGCACCAGGTATTGCGGACAGGTCTCGAACAATTAGGGATCACTTTTGTGGTGGATGAAGCCCACCGTTTACCGCAGTTGAACGCTGTGTATATACCTGAAGGGGTCGATGATGCAGCGATTCGTGCCCAATTGTTGAATGACTACAACCTCGAAATTGGTGCAGGGTTGGGGGTGTTGGCGGGGAAAGCGTGGCGCATTGGCTTAATGGGCTATGCCGCGCGACGTGAAAATGTCGCCTTGTGCTTACGAGCATTGGAAGGCTGCTTGAAATAGCGTTCTGCTCGAACAAAAACGGCTACCTCAGGGTAGCCGTTGTTGTTTGACGATCAGGGTGCCGTTGTTGGTGCTGATTCTGTGGTGAATATCCATGTCGCGGCTTGACTTGGGAACAAGTACAACGCCTCTTGATGGATTTGCGCCGCTTGCGACGTATTACCGAGTGCCAGATAGGCACTGATCAGGTTTTTATACAGATCGGGACGCGGCCAGATTTTGGCTTTTTCTTGCGCCCAGGTGATGTACTCATTGATCATGCCAGCGTTTTGCGTTGCGGTGCCGATCTGCAATTGCGTCAGGTGCAGATCCCATTCAAACCGATTGTGCCACGCCCAAGGGTTATTCACTTTCAGCAGATAATCGACGTTGATAGGACGCGTGGTTTCATATTTTGTCAGTAAGTAACCGGAATACAAGGTCGTGGCCATGTAGCTGGTGATCGCCATCGGCAGCAATAACACCACCATACGCAGCGGCAGCAAGTGTTTGATAGATTTCCGGTAGTACTTGGCCGTCAGGTTATCCACCCAATAGATCAAGATGATGAAAATTAACCAGTGCACCAAGGCGTGGTAGAACGGGTACTCCAGCTGCGTGTGCAGGGTGATCGGGAAAAACAAGCCAACCAATGCGAGTTGGGTGCCTGCACGGGCTTTTTTGACTTTCAGTAACACGGCCGTGGCGGCGATCAACAATGCCAGCAAGGGCACGATGCCGCCTTCTGCGGCCCAAAACGCCAATTCATTATGCGGATGATCAAGTCCCGCCATGCCGGCGGGGCGCGTTGGATCTGCATGGTGCCAGTGCGCCGTTTGCGTTAGGTAGCTGACTTCAAAGGTGCCGTAGCCATAGCCGGTTAACGGCTTATTGAAGAACATATCTACCGCTTGTGGAATGTGCATAGCCCGTGCGCTAACCAAGCTTAAGCGTTCTTCTTGTGGTGACCAGTCGGTACTGCTGCTGAGTGTCCATGAGACAGTCAGGCCCAGTACGACCATCAAGGACCAGATACGCCATTGGGCTTTCGCGCCAAACTGACGTAAGTACGGCAACATCATCAGACTGCCGACAACGGCGGCCAGCCAGCCAGTACGTGAGCTGAGCACGACCAACAGTGGGATGGTGATCACCGGGGTTAGTAACAGATACAGGTGTTGCCACGACCATTTGCCGCGGTACATCGGAATACGCGCCAATAGATAGCCTGACAGGACCAAGCCTGTGGCGAGGAAAGAGGCCATCACATTGGGTTGCTGGAAGATACCGTAAGGGCGGTTAGCCACCGTGTCGTAGCCGATGGGGTTGCCGGGCTCCAGCAGTAAAAATTGCACCCAACCAAACAGTGCTTGGATCCAGACGGCCGCGAGGATCAGCCATAACAAGCGTTGGCGTTGTTTATGGGTAAAAGCAAACTGTTGCAGTCCGACGAAAAAGAGCCATCCCGCCCACAGTCCCAGAATACGCGGTAAGGCTTCTTCACTGACCGCTTGTGGATAGAAAAGGGGCAATGACAACAGCACGCAGCAGACAAACAGTGCCACGGTGAGTCGCGAATAACGCCAGACGTGTTGACGGAATATTTCTAACAGACCAAAGGTGATGGCGAAACCAAACGGGATCCAACTCAAGGCGTTAAAAGAGAGTTCCAGCCCCGATCCGCCAGGATTGTGCTGAAAATAGTGCATGGTGAACAAGAACAGAATGCCGAGTGAAACCAGAAAGGGTTTCACCATGGGTTTACTGATCCCTTTCTCTGCCAGTGTGGTGCCTTTGACATAGAGCACAGTCATTGTGGGTCCCTGTGAAAGTGAAATGAGAGAGCCGCCATCAAAATAAAACCGGGCCTGATAGCGGCCCGGTGCGTGGAGGTCTTATTATCTTGCGGATTATTGTACTGACGTTCCGCCTTGCAGCAAAGGTTTCAGGAAACGAGCTGTGTGCGATCCCTCGACATTTGCCACTTGTTCAGGCGTGCCTGTTGCAATGATTTCACCGCCGCCACTGCCGCCTTCCGGCCCCAGATCGATGATCCAGTCTGCGGTTTTGATCACATCCAAGTTATGTTCGATCACCACAATGGTGTTGCCGTGGTCGCGCAAACGGTGCAGGACGTTAAGCAGCTGCTGAATATCATGGAAATGCAGACCAGTGGTTGGTTCATCGAGAATGTACAGTGTCTTGCCGGTGTCGCGTTTTGACAGCTCTTTCGCCAGCTTCACCCGTTGCGCTTCCCCGCCCGACAGCGTGGTCGCGGCTTGTCCCAGACGGATGTAGGACAAACCGACATCCATCAAGGTTTGCAGTTTTCGCGCAATGGCCGGCACCGCATCAAAGAAGGCACGGGCGTCTTCCACGGTCAGCTCCAGCACTTCATCAATGGTTTTGCCTTTGTAGCGCACTTCCAGTGTTTCACGGTTATAGCGTTTGCCTTTACACGTATCGCATGACACATACACATCCGGTAGAAAGTGCATTTCCACTTTGATCATGCCGTCACCTTGGCAGGCTTCACAGCGCCCACCTTTGACGTTGAAACTAAAGCGGCCGGGTTTGTAACCCCGGGCACGGGCTTCTTGGGTACCGGAGAACAATTCACGGATCGGCGTAAATATACCGGTATAGGTGGCTGGATTTGAACGCGGCGTACGGCCAATCGGGCTTTGATCGATGTCGATCACCTTATCGCAGTGTTCCAAATCTTGGATTTCACGGTACGGTGCTGCCTGACCGCTGGTGGCACCATTTAGGTGATGGTGCGCGATTTTGAAAAACGTATCGTTGATCAGGGTTGATTTGCCGGACCCAGAGACACCAGTGATACAGGTGAATAAACCGACAGGGATTTCTGCGTCCACGTTTTTCAGGTTATTTCCTGTTGCGCCCAACAGTTTGATTGTGCGCTCAGGATCCATTGGGACGCGCTCGGCAGGAATGGCAATGGCTTTTTCGCCGCTGAGGTACTGGCCGGTCAAGGAGTCTTTGTTCGCGAGAATATCAGCGAGCTTCCCTTCGGCGATAATGTTGCCGCCGTGCACGCCCGCGCCTGGACCGATATCGATGATGTGATCGGCCATGCGGATCGCATCTTCATCGTGTTCTACTACGATCACGGTATTGCCCAGATCTCGCAAGTGGATCAGAGTCTGGAGTAAACGTTCGTTGTCACGCTGGTGGAGACCAATTGACGGCTCATCCAGCACATACATGACCCCAACCAGACCAGCACCTATCTGGCTAGCCAGACGGATACGCTGAGCTTCACCGCCTGATAGGGTATCGGCGCTGCGTGACAGATTCAGATAATTCAGGCCAACATTGATCAAAAAGGTCAGGCGATCCCCGATTTCTTTCAGGATTTTTTCCGCAATTTTGGCTTTTTGTCCCGTTAGGTTGAGTTGGCTAAAGAAGTGAACCGCATCGCTGATGCTCATTTCGCTGACGGTAGGTAAAGGGGTGTCGGCAATGTAGACATTGCGCGCTTCTAGGCGTAAGCGTGAGCCACCACAGCTGCCACAGGGTTTGGTTGACACGAATTTAGACAGCTCTTCGCGCACGGAATTGGATTCGGTTTCGCGATAGCGGCGTTCCATGTTGTTGAGGATCCCCTCGAACGGGTGGCGACGCACGGTAATGTCACCGCGATCATTGATGTATTTAAATTCGATCTCGGTGCGGCCTGAACCACTCAGGATCACGCCCTGCACGGTAGGTGCTAGGCTGTCAAACGGGGCTTCCACGTCAAAGTCGTAATGATCCGCCAGGGATTTGAGCATCTGGAAGTAGTAGAAGTTACGTTTGTCCCAGCCCCGAATGGCCCCGCCCGCTAAGCTGAGTTCGCCATTTTGGATCACGCGGTCAGGATCAAAGAATTGCTGCACCCCCAAGCCATCGCAGGTGCCACAAGCGCCAGCCGGGTTGTTGAACGAGAACAACCGCGGTTCCAGTTCTTGCATGCTGTAGCCACAGTGCGGACAGGCGAAGTTGGCCGAGAACACGATTTCGTCGTGTTCGCCGTCGGTCATCGGGCTGACGACAACGGTGCCGCCAGACAGCTCCAGTGCGGTTTCAAACGATTCGGCTAGGCGCTGTTGTAGATCGTCGCGCACCTTGAAGCGATCCACCACCACTTCAATGGTGTGTTTCTTGTGCAGTTCCAGCGTCGGTGGATCGGACAGATCACAGACTTCCCCGTCAATACGGGCGCGGATATACCCTTGCGCGGCAAGACCCGCCAGTGTTTTTACATGCTCCCCTTTACGGGCTTTCACGATAGGGGCCAGCAGCATCATCTTGCTGCCTTCTGGCAGTTCCAGCACCTTGTCGACCATCTGGCTGACGGTTTGGGCGGCCAGTTCCACGTGGTGGGTTGGGCAGCGCGGTTCACCAACACGGGCGTACAGCAGACGCAGGTAGTCATAGACTTCCGTGATGGTGCCGACGGTCGAACGTGGGTTGTGGGAGGTGGACTTCTGCTCGATGGAAATGGCCGGTGATAAGCCTTCAATGTGGTCGACATCGGGCTTTTCCATCAAGGACAAAAACTGGCGCGCATAGGCGGACAGCGATTCCACATAGCGGCGTTGGCCTTCGGCATACAAGGTATCGAAGGCAAGGGAAGATTTCCCCGATCCCGACAGGCCAGTGATCACGATCAGCTGATCCCGAGGCAGCGTAAGGGAGATGTTCTTGAGGTTGTGGGTACGGGCACCCCTGACTTCGATCTTATCCATATTAGTATGCTTACTATTGACTCATTGGTGAATGCGGCATTATGGCACAGGGCAATAGACCGCGAAAGAAAAAGGCTGTATAAAAACACAGTCAGCTGTATAATTATTGCGCGTAGTTAGGCGAAGGGGGAGACCAAGCGAGGCGGATCATATTTGGTGTTGATTCCTCTCCCTTACCTGTTCTCAACAGGCCGAAGCATGATAGACTGCGCGATTAAGTATAAACTTTCAATAACGGCTCCGTGATCAGCGTGAGTCGGTAATGAGATCGGAGAGAACTATGGCCAGTCGTGGCGTAAACAAAGTTATCCTAGTGGGTAACTTGGGTAATGATCCTGAAATCCGTTACATGCCAAGTGGCGGTGCAGTAGCTAACATCACTGTTGCTACCTCTGAGTCATGGCGTGATAAGAACACCGGCGAACAGCGTGAAAAAACTGAATGGCACCGTGTTGCGCTGTTCGGTAAATTGGCTGAAGTAGCGGGTGAATACCTACGTAAAGGTTCACAGGTTTACATTGAAGGTCAACTACAGACCCGTAAGTGGCAGAACCAGCAAGGCCAAGATCAGTACACGACTGAAATCGTGGTACAGGGCTTCAATGGCGTAATGCAAATGCTAGGCGGCCGTCAGGGCGGTCAAGGTGCCCCAATGGGTGGCCAGCAGCAGCAACAAGGTGGTTGGGGTCAGCCTCAGCAGCCTGCAGCACAGCAGCAGTACAACAACGCGCCGCAGCAGCAGAACAACAATTTTGCGCCAGCGCAGCAGTCTGCACCTCAGCAGCAGCCACAATCGCCTGCACCGCAGTACAACGAACCACCAATGGATTTTGACGACGACATCCCGTTCTAAGTCTTGCCTTTTTTGAAAGTGCAAAAATAGACGCTGTCTGTTAGCAGACATGAAAAAGCCCCGCATCATGCGGGGCTTTTTGCGTGATGGGGGAAAGTAAAAACGCGGTTATTCAAACAAGAAGAAGTAGCCGTAAGCGACGATAATGGCGGGTATCGAAGAGTAGAGGGTAGCCACCAGTGCGGCTTTTGGCGCGAGTGCAATGGCTGGGAACAGCGCATCGCCGTCATTACTGATTGCATTCCCAAGTTGTGCTGACAAAGGAACGGTGCCTGACAAGTACAAGCCGGTCACTAGAATTTGTGGTCCACAACCGGGAAGTAAGCCAATCAATACACCCATCAGCGGCAGTAGCAACAGCCAGTTCGAGAAGACGCTGGCCAGATCAAGCCCGCTCCAGTAGATCGTTAATTCAAACACCAGAAACGCGGCGATCACCCAACTGGTCACAAAGTGGGTGTCTTGCGCGACGCGTTGGAACAGGTTCGCAGTACGGTGTTTCGGATCTTCCGACACGGCAGATTCATAGTCGGTGATATCACGGCTAGTGGCCCACAGCAGCATGGCGATCAGTGCGGCGCCTGCGCCAATCAGGCTGATCGTCTGTGGGGGCAGATGGAAGACGGCATCGACATCCATTTGCAGCGATCCCATGATGGCGATGACACTGGCGGGTAACAGCATCCATTGCCAGAATCGGCCTTGCAGGTGGATCATCGGTTGGTTGGTGTGCCGTTTCGCGGTTGACGCTGACATGGCCGTTGCGTCGTAAGACGGCGCGGGCTCAATACGGGGTGAAGGTCGCAGAAAATCGGTGCCATGCAGGCGGTCGATAAGGCGTCCGCTGATCACCCCCACGACAAAGCCTAAGGCGATGACAAATAGGCCTGTGCTGGGCTCGGCCGCAATCAGCAGGAAGGCGGCATCCCCCATGGTGGCGGTCAGTACGGCCACGACGGCGCCAAAGCTCAGTTTGCCGCGAACAAATTGGGTGATCACCACGATGGCGCCGCCACAGCCGGGCAGGGCCCCCATGGCGGCGGCAAAGACGACTTGCCATCGCGCGCTACTCGCTAACAGGGTGCTGAGCTTGGTCGTCCGTTGGTTCAACTGTGCGGCCAGCGCATGGTAAAGGGTGAGGGTAGCGGCAACATACGCAGCGACTTGCCAGAAAGCATCCGACAAGACCGCAATGGTTAGCGCCCGGGTGCCGGCAGAGGCCGCCAGTAAGGCGATCAGAATGATAGGGAGGATCAGCCGTTTATTGGCTAAGCGGCCTAAAGGTTGGGGTAAATAGTGATTCAGTACTCTTGGTAACGACGCCATTCGAGTTCTCCGAATGTGTTCTGCGCAAAAAGGTGTCACCATTTAAATGTAACTGAGAATCATTATCAACTGTTTTTTGTTATTCCTTATCCTCTCACTCACTCACGGGTTTGGCTTTGGCTTTGATGAAATCAATGAACAGCTTGGTTTTGACGTGGTTGTAGTCCAGCTTCGGGTAATAGGCGTAAGCGGAATTGACTGGCTGGCGTAACGTTGGTAATACCGGCACCAGTAACCCTTTGCTCAGCTCTCGGCGTACCGTGTTTTCCCCGACTAAAATGATCCCCATTCCCGCCACCGCCGCCGCCAATAAAGCTTCCGGGTTTTGCGTGGTGAAATTGCCTTTCAGCCGCAAACGCACGTTATTCTCAAACACGTGTTCTTGCTCATGACCATGGGTGCCAAAGAGCAAACAGTTGTGCTGCATCAATTGTTCTGCCGTTGCAATGCACGGCTTGCCCTCAAGGTAACTGGGCGCCGCGTAAAAGCCCGGCTGGAAATCAAACAGCCGCGTGGCGATATAGCTGGCGGAGTTGAAATCGGTCAGGGTTTTACTGATGAACACATCCAAGTTGAGATCCGGCAGCTGGCCGGGCGTAATGGTGTGCAATTCGACCTGAATATTGGGGTAGGTTTCGATGAATTCCGCCAAATAATGCACCAATAAACGGCTGCCTGTCGCAAGGGGCGCACCAATGCGTAAGACGCCGCTGACATCCCCGTACGTGGAGGTGGTTTCTGCTAATAATTGTTGCCAGTCATCCAGCAGTCGTGCACTGCGTTGGTAGAACAAACGCCCGGCATCGGTCATGGTTAAACTGCGAGTGGTGCGCTTGAGGAGTTGGACACCGAGTTGTTTTTCCAGCCAGGCGAGCCGCTTTGACAATGCGGAACTTGACGTGTTGAGCCGGGTCGCGGCTTGTGCCAGTGAGCCTTGATCGACAACCATGACAAAGCTTTTTGTGCACGTGATCCAGTCCATGTAATCTTGCTTCCCCTCGAAGTACCCGTGGCGTGTGATGACGCCCTGTTGGATGAAGGGCTAACAGTAACATGATTGCTTTACCGCGAAAGTGTTTTTCTCCGCCGTTTAGGGCGTGATGAAAGGGGAAATAGTCGATCTTGGCACTGACATTGTGTGGCAGAGAATGGTATTTTGAAGGCCGTTTCCTGTCCGTATTGAGGCTGACATTGCGCTTTATGCTGTGGGAAGACAGGGATTACATTGACTGATTTTGGCGGACTATGAGAAAAGCATCGGGCATGAAGCTCAGCAACCGGTTGGTTGCCTTCGTTACATTGATTGTGATTTGCGCCATCTTTGTCATTTTCATTGGCGGCGCATTCAGTTTTCGTAAGCTGGGCCAGGATTATCTCACCCATTATTTAGATGGGATCGTCGAGGTGATCGATCAGGAAATGGCCGCGCCCGAGGGGGCGATATCGATGTCCCGTTGGCTGCCCAAATTGTTGAAAGCCAGCAATGTGACCGCGTTGGAAATCGGCAGCGAGACAGGGGTGGTGTATGCCTTCAAAGGGCTGGATAAATTGCCCGATCCCAGCATTCTCCACCACAGTGAATACACCCTCAAACATAACCCCGGCTTTTACGTCCGTCTGCAATCGTTGCCGCCCTATACCGAGTTTGCTTATTCCATCGGGGCGATGTCCTCTATCAGTTTAGCCATTGGGATCATCATTCTGGGGCTGATCTGGGGTGTCGACTGGCTGCGTCGTCAGTTGCACGGTTCAGAGTTATTGGAACAGCGTGGGCGCATGATCTTGGCCGGTCGCGTGGATGACAATGCGATCGGCGACGATCATGAGTGGCCGGGCACCGCCAGCCTAGCCTTGGATCTGATGATCGCCGAGCTCAAAGATGCCCGCCAAGAGCGCAGCCGGTTTGATACCTTCATTCGTACCCACACTTTTTTGGATCAACTGACGGGCGCGGCGAACCGCGTGTTGTTTGATAGCCGCTTGCAATCGATGCTGCAAGATCAGGAAAACCACGGCGCGGTGATTGTGATCCGCATTGCCGACTGGGATGAACTGGTTAGCGATCGGGGCCGTGAAGTGGCCGATGAGCTGATCCAAGATGTCGGGGTGATCCTGTCTAATCTGGTACAGCGCTACCCAGATACCGTGTTAGCCCGTTACTTTGATGCCGAGTTTGCCATTTTGCTGTCCCAGCAATCGGTGAAAGAAGTCAAACTGTTCACCAACCAGATCATGCATGCCCTTGACCGTTTAGTGCCCGCGACGCCGTTAGAACCGGATAACTGGTGTCACATCGGAGTGACCTTCTGCACCAGTGGGGAGCGCCGTGGCCGTGTGATGGATGAAGCCGATATGGCGCTACGCAGCGCGCAGTTGCAAGGCACGAATAGTTGGTATGCGTTCAAGAAAGATCAGCAATTTGAGGATGCACGAGGCAGTGTGCGCTGGCGAACTCTGCTCGATACCATTTTTAATCGGGAAGGCCCTATCTTGTATCAACAGCCGGTTGTCATGTTGGATGAGCAGGTGCTGCACCGTGAATTACTGTCTCGGATCCGGGATGAAAACGGCATCTTGATCAAAGCGTCGCGCTTTATGCGTGCCGTCGAACAAGTCGGGTTCAGTGCCCGCATGGATAAGCTGGTGGTCGCTCAAACCTTGCGGCTGCTCAAGCAAGAGACCGCAACGGATGATCTGTCGGTTAACCTCAGTGTTGAAGCGTTGCTGGATAAATCATTCGTGAAATGGTTGCGTAACGAACTGCTGCAAACGCCACGGACGGTCTTGAACCGTTTATCGTTTGAGATCCCGGAAGGGGCACTGGTGAAACACCTGGATGCCATGCGTCCCATCTCGCGCATGCTGGTGGGCTTGGGCTGTAAATTGGTGGTCGATCAGGCCGGCCGTACCATTGTCAGCACGCACTACATCAAAGACCTTCGGATTGATTACATCAAGCTGCATCGATCTTTGGTGAGAGAAATCAACTTGCGCCAAGAGAATCAGTTATTCGTCAGGAGTATGCTAGGGGCTTGTGCCAATACTGACGCTAAAGTTATTGCCGTTGGGGTCGAAAACGCTAAGGAGTGGTATGTTTTACAGCAGCTGGGTGTCAGTGGTGGACAAGGTCGCTTCTTTGCACCTGAATTATCGGTCGAAAAAAGAACATCTTCTAATGATAAATTACTGAATATGTTTCATAAGCCCTCATAATTGTTCGGTAAATAACGACGAATTCAGGTAAACGCAGATATACTGGCCAAAAACTTGACGTACCTTCCAGTTTTTAGCGGTAAATCACACCTGTTTGTTTCATTGTCGTCGCGAATGCCGAGTTGTTTTAGAAGCCTGAAATGTTATCAATAAAAGTATTAAAGCAGAAAAAGCAATCCTCTGTGGCCGGCATCGCGCTGTTCGCGGATCGGCTGGCCTTGGTTTATCAGGTGGAGGCCGCATGGCTGACCGATGAAGAACCGATCCAAGGGATCACCGAGTGGCCTGAAGCCCTGTGTCGTTTACTCGACCGCCATCCGTTAAAAGGGTACGCCCTGCGCGTGGTACTGGGGCATGGTCTTTATCAGAGTATGCTGATTGATAAGCCGGAACTGCCCCGCGAGGAATACCCGACCGCCTTGCCGTTTCTGGTGCGTGAACTGGTTAATGAATCGCCCCAAGATTTGGTGGCCGATGGCTTTACCGCACCACTGAAAGAACGCCTGCAGGTATTCTGCACCCAACGCCGTCCTCTCGAATTACTTGCGCAAGCCTGCATTGATGCCGGTTACACGTTGTTGTCCGTGTCAGCCGAAGAAGTGGTGTGGGGGCAGTTAACGCACCCACAGCAAAGTCAGTTGCTGCTGCATCGTCGCGGCAATGACAACCTACAATTATCCGCTTTTAAACAACAAAGCCTGTGCTTTCAGCGTCAGTTGCGGGGCTTTGCATCGCCCCTGCTGCCGGTTGATAGCGATCCCGCAATCAATACCGCACTGCAACTTGATGGCTTGGCGCTGGAGTTGCAACGTTCGCTCGATTTCCTCAGCGCGCAATTGCGCGATGCGCCGATCACCCAGTTAGTGATGTCCTGTGATGGGGATGACGATCAATGTTTGGCGCAGGCACTGAGTGAGCGCCTGAGTGTCAACGTCGTTTCCGTGAAGCCGCCCCATGAGGCCTTACACAGCAACGCCTTCCGTATTGCCTATGCCGCAGTGATTGAGCCGGCAGAAAGTGGGATCAATTTTTACAGCGATACGTTACGCCCGAAGGTCGAGATCTTGACCTTCACGAATATGATCATGAGCTGGGGGATTATCGCTGTGGTGCTATCCGGTTATGCCAGCTGGCAGGGGTGGCAGCAACATCAATTGGCGCTACAGAAACGCGATGCTGACTATGAATCAGCACAAGTTCAGTTGCAAGTTCAGCAGACGAAATCGGCACTAACGCAACGCACCCCAAGTGCGTTGAAAATGCAACGCGCCGACCAACTGGCGTTGAAGCTAGCGAGTAAACAAGCTGTGCTGGCGGTGATCAGTCAGTATGACCAGCGTTTACAAGTGGGCTATGCGGCGATGATGCAGCAATTAGCGCAGGTTAAAAGCCCCGATATTGCATTGCAAGCGATTCAAGTGACAGGGTTGCAGTTGAGCTTATCCGGCGTGGCGCGCACGCCAGATGCCGTACCGACGTGGGTACAAAAGTTTCAGCCGTATCCTGCGTTGAATCACCGCCGTTTTAAGCAAATGAACTTGGAACGCAAGCCGGACAACACATTGTCGTTCACACTGCGAGCGGAGGCGGCGTCAACGACAGCCGCAACAGGAATGAAACAATGAAATACTGGCAAGCTTGGAGTGATAAATTTTCCGCCCTGACGCGCAGAGAGCAATGGCTCATCGCCCTGACCGGATGGGTGGGGTTGTTGTCTGTGGGCATACTCGGTGTGATAGAGCCGCAAATGAAGGCGCTCTCACACGAACAAAGTGCCTTGGTGATGCAGCGCAATGCCATTGTCACTCATCGAAATGCGTTGATCGTGCTGGCACGGCAACTTTCTGCCGATCCGAATATGAAAGTGGATCAACGTATCGCGCAAATTCAGCAAGAAAGTGAAGCACTGGACAGTCAACTTGGCGATCGAATCGCCAGTTTAGTGAGTCCTGCTGAGATGACACTTTTTATGGAACAAGTTTTGCATCACTCCTCCCGCTTAGTCTTGCAGAACCTCGTCACCTTGCCGCCCAAAAAACTGTTGGGTGAGGCGAATATGACACAAGACTATTACGTACATCCTTTGCAACTCACCTTTCGTGGGCGGTATTTTGATGTCGTTGCGTATTTGGCTGAGTTAGAAGCGTTGCCGGTGAAATATTATTGGCAAAGTTTGAATTATCAGGTGGAGCACTACCCCTGGGCGACGGTCGAATTGGTGGTATATACCTTGGGTGAAAGTGAGGCGTTCATTGGTGGTTAATCCGGTAAAGCGTGCTGCGACAATGTGCGTGGTGGTGCTAGCGAGTGTATTTACACCGCCCAGCGTTGCACAAGATGATCCGACCGCGCCGTTAAGCTGGCAAGCGCTAACCGCCCCCGTTCGTGCAACGAAGACGGTGCGCTTGCCCCAATTACAAAGCATTGTGTGCCAAGAGACGGTGGCATCGCAGTGCTACGCTATTTTAAATGGCCGCACGCTGGCGCTAGGCGCCCGCATTCAGGGATACACCTTGTCTGCCATCACAGAAGACGAAGTACGGTTAGCGCGCGGTGGTCGTCAGTGGCGACTGCGTTTGTTCGCCGATAACGTCATAACAGAATAGAACGAGAAGTGATTAATATGCGTGGATTAGTCGTAGTAGCGCTCATTGCTTCTTTGGCAGGATGTGCTGCCAATATGGGACACCGCGATCCGGTGGCAGTGAAAGGGGCGCTGAATCAAGCCGCCAATGAGGCTCACAGCCGGCCGCTGATGGCGTTGCCCGATTCCGTGAATGCCGATTTGATGCCGATCATCACCGGTCAAGATGCGATCTCCGCGCTGCCGATGGAAAAACGTTTTCGCGTCAACGCCCACAATGTGGATGCGAAAGCCTTCTTTGGCAGTTTGGTGAAAGGCACGCCGTTTAACATGGTGATCCATCCCGATGTGAAAGGCCGTTTGTCGTTGTCATTGCGTGACGTGACACTCGATGAGGTCTTGGGCGTGGTCTCTGATATCTACGGCTACCATACCACCCGTCAGGGCAATATCATTCAAGTGTTTCCCGCCACGCTGCGCACGGAAGTGATCCCGGTGGATTACTTGCAGCTGCAGCGTCGTGGCGTGTCCTTGACCTCACTGACCACCGGTTCGATCACCAACGGAGACACCGGTGGCGGCAGCAGCGATAGTGGCAATGACAGTGGTAATAGCAAAGGCAGCAGCACGACCACTGGCGGTACCACCATTGAAACCGTGTCGGAAAGTGATTTCTGGCGTCAGTTAGAGTTGGCGGTACAGGCCATGATTGGGGCTGGCGAAGGGCGTAGCATTGTGGTGTCGCCACAAGCCAGTTTGATCTCGGTGCGTGCTTTCCCGAATGAGTTGCGTGAAGTGAAAACCTTTTTGGGGATGTCACAAGAACGCCTCAAACGCCAAGTGGTATTGGAAGCCAAGATCATGGAAGTGACCTTGAGTGATGGTTATCAGCAAGGCGTGAATTGGAGCAACATCACCAAAACGCTGGGCGGCACCGACGTGATTTTCGGTCGCCCCTCGGTGGGCGATACCTTGCCGGGCGGCAATGCGATTTCCGCGTTGCTGGGCGGGCAAACCAACATCACGATTTCAGACGGTAATTTTGAGGCGGTGTTGAGCTTCTTAGATACCCAAGGGGATCTCAATGTGCTGTCGAGCCCGCGTGTCACGGCGGCCAATAACCAGAAAGCAGTGATCAAGGTGGGTAGCGATCAGTATTTCGTGACCGATATTTCGGGCGGGGAAGTGAACAGTGACGGTGGCAGTGCCTCACCAGACATTGAATTGACGCCGTTTTTCTCCGGGATCTCGCTGGATGTGACGCCACAAATAGATAACGACGGCGGTGTGTTACTGCATGTGCACCCGGCGGTGGTCGATGTAGAAACCGAAGTGCGTGACATTGCCTTGGGCGACTCGTTTGGCACCTACAAATTGCCGTTAGCAAAAAGCTCTATCCGTGAATCGGACTCTATCATTTATGCCCGCTCGGGCGATGTGGTGGTGATTGGCGGTTTGATGAAAACGTCCACGATTGATCAGGTGAGCAAAGTGCCACTGTTGGGCGATATCCCGGCATTGGGTCACCTGTTCCGCAACGTGAATAAACTGCAATCCAAGACCGAACTGGTCATTTTGCTGAAGCCGACGGTAGTGGGTGAGCAAACGTGGCAGCAGGAAATTGAACGTTCCCGCGCTTTGGTGAACGAGTGGTTCCCAAGCGAGGGATAAACCATGTATCAAACCCATTTCAATATGGTGTCAGCCCCGTTCGGTCTGACACCCAACACCCAACTTTTTCATGCCTTGCCACCGCACCTCGAAGCGATTGAAACCACCTTGTCTGCCTTGCGCATGGGCGAAGGGATCATTCAGATCGCCGGGGAAGTCGGCACGGGCAAAACCTTGGTCTGCCGCATGCTGATCAACCGTCTGCCTGCGCATATGGATCTGGCCTATTTGCCGACGCCGGCGTCATCGGGGCACGCGTTACGTTTGGCGTTGGCGCGTGAGTTAGGGCTCGCGTGTGTCGATGCTGAATCGGTTCGTGTCGCGTTGAACGATGAAGCCCGATTGATTGAGCAGTTGCAGCAGACCTTATTGCAACGTAAAGCGGCCGGCCGTGCCGTCGTGGTGATGATCGATGAGGCGCAAGCCTTGCCCGACGATGCGCTGGAAGCCATTCGTCTGCTGGGCAACCTCGAAACCGAACAGGATAAATTGCTGCATATTGTGCTATTCGCGCAGCCAGAATTGGATAGCCGTCTGGCGCAACATCACCTGCGCCAGTTTCGTCAGCGGATCACCTTTCGCAGTGAGCTACGACCGCTGACATTAGAAGAAACCGTGGCCTATATTGAGCATCGTTTAGCGAAATCCGGCTGCTATCAGCCGTTGTTTGAGGTGGCGTTGTATAAAGCCATTTGGCGGGCCAGCCAAGGGATCCCACGTTTGATCAATCAGTTGTGCCATAAAGCCTTATTGGCCGCATGCAGTGATCGGCGGGATGAGGCCAACCGCGCTGCGGTACTGATGGCGATACGAGATACCGTGGGTGCGCGCCAGCCGCGCTGGACGTACCCCGTTTTATGGGGATGGCAGTAGCCACATGAGTGAATTAAATAAAAAGCTGCAGGCATTGAGCCAGAAGCAAGGTGTGACGCTGTCTGATTTACAACCGGCCATCATCAAGCCGTTGCCTCGCGCTGTTTCATGGCGTTGGTTGGGGCTGGGTGTGTTGGCGATGAGCCTGACGGGTGTGATTGGCTGGTGGTTGGGATCGGCGGCAAGCCGGACGGAAACGGCACCTGTTGAGCCTGCGCTCTCGATGACAGCACGGTCAACAGCATCGACGGAAATACCGACTCAAACGGCAGTCGCGACGAAACCTGTAGACTTGCCTGCAAAGCTACCTATTGCTTCGCAGAGCGATGCACAAAGTGATTCACAAATAGATCTGCAGACTGCGCTTCCGGTTGAGGTTGCTGTTACACCTAAAACTGCGTCTGAAGCCATGGACGTCGCGCCGCCTGTTTTAGAAAACGTTACCGAGGAAAACGCCACCGCAGACAAACCGGCGGTGAAGCCATCTCCGGTGGAACAACCTGTGGTCAAAGAAACTGCCTTGAAAGTTCTCTCGGTGGACAAGCCAGGTGTCGATAAGCCGAGTATCGATAAGCGGATTGTAGTGAAGCCGATTGTAGAAAAGCCAGCGGCACCTTCTCAGCCGAGCGTGGCGGAAAAGCCAGTTAAAAAAACAACAGAGCCGGAGGCAGAAAAAACGCCAACTTCGCCTGCGGGATTAACCATTGAAACCGTGGACCTCGACGCAGCAGCCTTGGCACAACTGGAATACAAAAAAGCCGAGAAGGCCCTGAAGCAAGGGGACAGCCGCAACGCCATGACGGCCTTGGAAGCGGCACTGGCATATCGGCCGCACTGGGTGCTCGCGCGTCAAAAACTGGCCGCCTTGTATTACGGCCGTCAGGATACGCGCCGTGCCATGGCCGTATTACAACAAGGCTTACAGCTCGATAGCGGGCAGTCTGAATTACGGGTGACCTTGGCCAAATTGCTGGTCAATGAGTCGCAACAGCAGGCGGCCTTGAGTGTCTTGAATGCGTTACCGAAAGACGGTAACAGCCGTTATCTGGCCATGCGAGGGGCGCTCGCCCAGCAATTGCATCAACCCGCATTGGCTTTGAGCAGCTACCAGCGCTTGGTCGCGGATCACCCGTATGATGGTCGTTGGTGGATGGGCTTGGGCATCGCCTTGGAGCGCAGCCAAGCGTCAAGTACCTCAACGGCGCACAGTACGCCAATCACGACGGAAAAAGTGCGCCATGCCTATCAGCAAGCCTTGCTGATGGGGCAAATTTCCAACCAATCACAACAATTTATTCAGCAGCGCTTAGCGGTGCTGAGCAGTCAGAAGGGATAACCGTGCCAATCCGATTACGCAAACGCCTTGGGGATCTGCTGATTGAAGAAGGCATCGTCACGGCCGAGCAGATAGAGCAGGCGCTGGATAACCAGCAGTCGAGCGGCCGCAAACTGGGCGATACCCTGATCAGCATGGGCTTCTTGAGTGAGCAGCAAATGCTGCAGTTCTTGTCACGCCAGTTAGACATTCCTTTGGTGGATCTCAACCGGGTCTCGGTGGATCTGGAAGCGGTCACGTTATTGCCTGAAGTGCATGCCCGACGCTTGCGTGCCTTGGTGATTGGGGAGCGCGATGGCACCGTGCGGGTCGCCATGAGTGATCCGGCCGACTTGGCGGCGCAAGAAGCCTTGTATAACCAGCTGGGGGATTACCGGGTCGAATTGGTGGTCACCCCAGAACGCCAGTTGATTGCTGCGTTTGATCGCTATTATCGCCGTACCCAAGAAATCGTGTCGTTTGCCGAGCAGCTGCAGGCTGAGCATCAGCACATTGCGGACTACAGCTTTGGCCTTGACGACGATGACAGCAACGATGTCACCGTGGTGAAGTTGATCAACTCGCTGTTTGAAGATGCGATTCAGGTCGGCGCGTCGGATATTCACATTGAGCCTGACAGCGATGTGTTGCGGATCCGTCAGCGGATCGATGGCGTCCTGCATGAAACCCTGATCAATGAATCGGGTGTCGCTTCGGCGCTGGTATTGCGCCTGAAGCTGATGAGCAGTTTAGACATTTCAGAAAAGCGACTGCCGCAAGATGGTCGCTTCAACCTGAAAGTACGTGGCCAGTCGGTGGATGTGCGTTTGTCGACCATGCCCGTGCAACATGGCGAGTCGGTGGTGATGCGTTTGCTGAATCAATCGGCGGGGATCCTGAGTTTGGATCAAGTCGGCATGCCTGCGGATATTCTGCAGCGCTTCCGTCGCCAATTACGCCGCCCTCACGGCATGATCCTGGTGACCGGGCCAACCGGTTCGGGTAAAACCACCACCTTGTATGGGGCGTTGAATGAACTGAACAAGCCGGGAAAAAAGCTGATCACCGCCGAAGATCCGGTGGAATACCGTTTGCCTCGTGTGAATCAGGTGCAGGTGAACAACAAGATCGGCCTGACCTTCTCGACCATTTTGCGTACGTTTTTGCGTCAGGACCCCGATATCATTTTGGTCGGGGAAATGCGTGATCAGGAAACGGTGGAAATCGGTTTGCGATCGGCGTTAACCGGTCACCTTGTGCTGTCTACGTTGCACACCAATGATGCGATCGACAGTGCCTTGCGCATGATCGACATGGAAGCGCCCGGTTATTTGGTCGCGAGTGCGGTGCGTGCCGTGTTGGCGCAGCGTTTGATCCGCCGGGTATGCCGTGATTGCCATGAACCGGCCACGCTCGAACCCGCACAACAACAGTGGCTGGCTGCCCGTTTTCCAGAGGCGAGGCTACAGCGTTTCCACCGTGGGCGAGGGTGCCAGAGTTGTAACTTTACCGGCTACCGTGGACGTGTCGGGGTGTTTGAATTGTTGGAAATGACCCCTGAAATGATGGACGCCCTGCGAGCCGGCAATACCGTGTTGTTTGGTCAGTTAGCGCGCTTGTCTGAGGGCTATCAACCTTTGGTGGAGTCAGCGATGGCCTTGGCCCGAGAGGGGATCACCAGCATTGAGGAAGTGTTGATGCTGGGTGAAGGCGATGAATTCGTGTAACCGACAGTAAGACACACACCGCCCCCCAAAAAAGAAGCAGGATATAACCATGCCGGTCTTTACCTACCGTGGCCGTGGCAGCAAAGGCGAGCTGCTGCGCGGCCAGATTGACGCCGCCTCAGCCGATGCGGCGAGCGACAACTTGATCCGCCAAGGGATCATCCCGTTAGAGATCCGCGCCCGTCCGGCGCAGGCGATAAACATGGACTGGGAGTCGATGTTCAAGCGCCCCGTTCCATTGGATGTGTTGGTGATCTTCTGTCGTCAGCTGTACAGCCTGACCAAAGCCGGCGTGCCGTTGCTGCGATCGATGCGCGGCTTGAGCCAAAGCGCCAGTCATCCACTGCTCAAAAGCGCCTTGGAATCGGTGGTGATTGAGTTGACCAACGGTAAATCCCTGTCAGCCGCGATGAAAATGCATCCACGGGTTTTCTCTGGCCTGTTTGTGTCGATGATCAGTGTCGGTGAGAACACCGGCCGCTTGGATACCTTGCTGCTGCAATTGGCGCAGTATTACGAGCAGGAAGTGGAAACCCGCCGCCGAATTCAATCGGCCATGCGTTACCCGACCTTTGTGATCAGCGCTATTTTGCTCGCCATGGCGGTGCTGAACATCAAAGTTATCCCGCAGTTCTCCTCCATGTTTAGCCGCTTTGGCGTTGATTTACCCTTGCCTACCCGCATGCTGATCGGTTCGTCGAACCTGTTCGTCAATTACTGGCCGCTGATGCTTGGCGGCATGATTGCCAGTTGGCTGGGTGTGCGGTTATGGCGTCAAACCCCCAAAGGGGCGGAGCGTTGGGATCGATGGCGACTGAAAGCGCCGATAGTGGGGGATATCATCAATCGTGCCCAATTATCGCGCTTTTCCCGGACATTTTCTTTGATGGTTAGTGCCGGTGTGCCGCTGAACCAAGCGATCCAGATGTCAGCGGAAGCCCTAGGCAACCGCTATTTGGAAAACCGTTTAATTGCAATGAAACAAGGGATTGAAGGGGGTAACAGCATTGCCAATACCGCCAGCCAATCTGGCGTCTTTACCCCGTTAGTGCTGCAAATGATCGCGGTTGGGGAAGAAACCGGTCAGGTGGACGAACTGTTGCTCGAAGCCGCCGATTTCTATGATCGTGAAGTCGATTACGATCTCAAAACCCTGACGGCCAAGATTGAGCCCCTGTTATTGCTGGTGGTGGCGGGCATGGTGCTGATGCTGGCGTTGGGGATCTTCTTGCCGATGTGGGGGCTGCTCGATGTCGCGCGCGGCGCTTAAACGGGAATATGCCCCATTGATGGTGTGGTTGTTGCTGATTGTGGTGATCGTAGCGGCTTTATTCGCCCAATGGCCCCGTTTGCAACAGGCGACAGACGCCACGCGTGTCAAATTGCTGACGCAGACATTGTGGCGTAGCGCGGTCAGTTTGCGTCAAAAATGGGAAATTGAAAACAAGCCAGTAGATGCATCGCTAGGAGGTATTCATTATTCCTTTACGGAAAAAGGATGGCCGGTAGTATCCCATAATGGGCGAATTGATTGTGGTAAAACATGGGTTTTGCTGTCATCCCGTATTCAACCGGTTAAATACACGAAGGTGGTTGAAAAAAATGAAGTGAGATCAATCTATTATAATTCGTGTTATTACCAGCTTGAAGATGGAAAAGGTGTGGCATTATTTTATGAAAATGAGACAATATTCATCAGCAATTTTTTGACGCCCTTCCAAGAGTAGCGGTGTTGATTTGACAAATTAAAATCGGGCTCAGGGAAGAATGAAAAAGCAAACGGGTTTCTCGTTAGTGGAATTGGTGATTGTGATCATCGTGGTCGGTCTCTTGGCCGTGGCTGCCTTGCCGCGCTTTTTGAACGTGACAGATGAAGCCAAGAAAGCCGCCATTGAAGGTGTCGCGGGCGGGTATGCGACCGCGGTGCTATCTGTGCGTGCCCAGTGGGAAGCGTATGGGCGTCCACAAACCGACGGGCGTAACAATGTCAGCTATGACGGCACCGATTTCTTTCTGACCCAAGCCAGTGATGTGCCCTCTCCCAGCATCGGTTACCCGATCGCTTTGTCCAGTAAAACCGTGGAATCGATGACCGCGGATGATTGCGTGGCTCTGATGGACAATTTGTTGCAAAACCCGCCTAAAGTCACCCGCGTTGCCGCCGATGTACCTGAGGGCGATTTTCTGTTCTTTACCGATCTTGTCGTTGAAGACAGCCAGAATGCTTGTCGTTACTACCAATTGGCCTCTGCCGGTAGTGATGGCAGTGGCTCTACCAATGTGACCTCGGGTCATTACTTTACTTACCAGCCTGCCAAGGGTTTGGTGCAGACTGACATACGCTAAGCGTACTATTGAATGTAAATGGAGAATGTTATGAAACGTCAAGGCGGCTTTACGCTGATTGAGATGGTAGTGGTTATCGTGATCCTGGGTATTTTGGCCGTGACCGCTGCCCCACGTTTTTTGAACCTGCAAGATGATGCGCGCGCAAGCTCATTACAAGGCCTGAAAGGCGCGATTGATGGTGCGGCAGCGATTACGTATGGTCGTGCTGCAATTGAAGGGCAAGAAACGGTTAGTTCAGCAACCACCACTCAAGGTGCAATTCCTATTGCTTTTGGTTATCCACAAGCAACATCCGCAGCTTTGAATAAGGTTGTTAACGGTCTTGATGATTGGAAGCATGATACTTCTATTACTGGTAATAAGATTGCATATACTTACAAAGGTAATGCTTCTGCAGGTCAATGTATTGTGACTTATACACAAGCGGTTGATGAGAATACGCCAGCTAAAACCGAAATTACTTTTGGTGCTGGTTGTAACGCAGCTACTAATTAATTGCCATATAGAGCTCTTCGGAGCTCTATTGCCAGAAGCCATCATCGGTGGTGGCTTATGGCAATAGGTTCTCTTCTTTTCGGGTGATTCATGCCCCTTCATCCTGCTCCTCGGGCCGTACAACAAGGCTTTACGCTGATTGAACTGATCGTGGTGGTGATCTTGCTCGGGATCCTGGCGGTCACCGCTTCGTCACGCCTGATCGGGCGCAGCAGTTTTGATGCCATCGTGGTGCGTGACCAAGCCATTGCGTTAGCGCGTCAGATCCAGCGTGAAGGAATGGATGTGGTGAATAACCCACAAACGCCGACATACTGTGTGGCACTGCAAATTCGTCCTGATAAATTCGGTGCCCCCGCTTGTTCTGGTGCACATTCGGCAACGCGTTTTTTGATCGCTGAACGCGATCAGGTGAGCTTTCGCGTGAGCCAACCGGCACGGCAGAGTATGACACTCTTCTTTGACTGGCTCGGTCGCCCAATGACGGTCGAGACAAACCCGTTTCAACGTGCCTGTACCCCCAACCGTTGTGAAATTGCGATCACAGCCAAGAATGGCGAACAAGCCATGTTGTGCATTAACGCCGAGGGGCTGATCAATGACTGCGCGATTTAGTCCGGTGCCTCGTTCATATGCCTCTTCCCGTAAGATAGTTTCCCGCATCACGGCGTCGCGTGGTTTTACCCTGATTGAAAGCATTGTCGCCATCGTGATCTTGGCTATCGCTATGGTCACGATGACCAGTTTCCTGTTTCCGCAGGCTGAGCGTTCCGTCACGCCGTATTATCAGGCGCGCGCGGCTGCGATCGCCAATGCCTTCCTCAATGAGATGCTTGCCCGCCAGTTTGATGAATTCTCCGATCCTTATGGTGACAGTCGGGTGCGCTGTGGTGAAGTCGGTCAAGACGATAAGATTGTTACGTGCAGCGTGCCGGAGGCGAACGGCGTTTGGCCAAAAGATCACGCGATGGAATATTTTGAATATCGTGATCCGAACAGCAACCTGCCATTGGGTTACGGCTTAGTGCCTTCGGTGGCCAATGATGTCGATGACTTTCACGGCTGTTGGGGAGAGCTGTCTTTGTGCCAACAGCGTGATGACGCAACACGTTATCCGTGGCGAGGATTCATCGAAACCTTGCTCGATGATCACAGTGGCCGCTTGGACGATTACAAGAACATGACCGTCACCGTGGATGTGCGTTACGACACCGGCTTACAGCCTGTGAACGGGCAGAGTGCTGCACAGGAACTGGAACAGGCACTGCGCCACAAGCGGATCACCGTGACGGTGGATACGGGTCGCTATGGTCAGTATGACGTGGTCGCCTACCGGAGTAACTATTAATGGCGAAGCGGAAATCATGCCCGTCACGTTCGGCACTGAGCGGATTTACCCTGATTGAAATGGTGGTGTCGGTGGTGATCCTTGGCATTATCGTGCTGGGCATTGGGAGCTATTTGCAATGGGGGGCGCAAGGGTATGTCAGTACCGTCAGCCGGGAGCGTTTTCAAAGTGAAGCCCGTTTTGCGCTGGAAAAAATGACCCGTGAACTTCGCCATGCCGCGCCGAACAGTGCCTCTCGAGAGATTATCAATGGGCAGCATTGCATCGCGTTTTATCCGATTGTTGCAGCGGGCTTTTATGTGGGAGCCGCCGATGCTTGGCCGTTGCAGGTGGTGCCGACTCTCGGTTCAGTGGATGACTGGGTGGCGTTACCGAAAGGAAGCTTAGCCTTGGCCGTTGGCCTTGCAAATGCTGCAGAGTACGATAACCCTGATTTTCGTATTCAAGGTGTGACGCCGGATGAGAATGGTGATGCGTCGAAAGTGTGGGTACGGTTAGCGAAGCCGTTGGCCTCCCGTTCGCCAGCGCAGCGCGTTTACGTTTATGGTGATGCAGTGCGTTATTGTCAAAGGGGCCACCAATTGGTGCGGGAGCAAGCCAGCACCGCGACGCCAATCATGAACCATGTGGCGATGTTTGAGATCACCGCCTTGAGTGCCGGGTTGGAAAACAACGGCATGGTGCACGTGCGTTTGCGTACGGTTGACCCGCGCAGTGATGAGGCCTTTCGTTATGATCATACGGTGCAGGTGTTAAATGTCCTTTAGTGTACGTCCCTCGGTGTCTTATCGTCGCCAGCGCGGCAGTGCCTTGATCGTGGCAATTTTTCTGATCACCGTAATGGGACTGTTGGCGGCGGCGATGATCCGTATCGACAGCACCAGTCAAACCACCACGACGCATGAAGTGTTTGCCACCCGTGCATGGTATGCCGCCCATTCGGGCAATGAATATGTGCTCAGCCAGTTGTTTCCCCTCGGGCGTCACGATGCCGATGCGACAGCGTGTAAAACGTACACCTTGTCGGCTGCCGCGTTTTCCTGCCAGCAGGTGACAGTGACGTGTCAGGCCATGGAATACCAAAACGGTGCAGGGCAAACAGCTCACCGTTATCAGTTAGAAAGTACCGCGACCTGTGGGACGGGGGCATTGGCGACAACCCGTGTGCAGGAAGTGTGGGCAAAAGAGATTGAATAAGATGATGAAACGATATGCTGCGTGGTTGCTGGTCATGATCTGGGGATTATTGAGCACACCTGCATTCGCGATATTAATTGATTCTGCGAATTATTGTGAGTTATTTCCGGGGCCAGTACAGACGTGGCAGGGTAATAAAAATAATTATCATACATCGAGCCGTGCCAGTGTGATTATAGATGCAAAGGATCATCAAATCGGTTTTAGCAATCAAATCGTTAATGACTTATATCCCGATAGTACTGGCTTTGAGCCAGATACGAATATTTTCGGCCAATGCGAATTTGATGAGGTATCTAAAAAGTGTCTTTTAAACGGGAAAATGGCGGAAAACCGTTTATTGACATGGGAGGCTCCGAAAACAGGGCACATTTACTCTAAAATAGTTGCTTCTGGTGAAACGTATACTGCATTGCCGGGAACCTATTTTCGGGGGATAAACTCTTATCATGAAGGTATCGTTGTAAATAAAAACGGGCATCTGGTTTTGCCTGAAGGCGAGTATTGGTTTGATAGTCTTAACCTTATCGAAGGAGGGAATTTAACCATTATTGGGCATGTTGTTATTCATGTTAAATATCGTCTTCAAGCGAGTGCGGCGATCAATACTAATCAGGCGACAGATAATTTAACGATTCTTGCGTATTACATTGAAAATACACATGATGGTAGTTATCAAAAAGCTAAATCATGCCCCTTGCCTTTGGTACATGGGCCGAGCTTTCCTCCCGAAGTCGCGCTGGATTACGCAGTCAACTTGAATAATGCTGGACGAGTACGAGGGCGTATTTATTCACGAGGTCCTGTGACGTTATCCAATGAAACTTTCATTCGTGGTGCTATCACGTCGTGTCAGTTACAGATGACAGAAGAGTCACAGGTCATTGGTGACAGTGTGTGTTTCGCCCCCAAAGAATACTTCATTGAAGTCACGCCCGAAAAAGACGAATCCCTCACCTGTGATCGCCAGAAAGTGACGGTGCGGGTCCTCGATAAAAATGGGCAAGTAGCTACCGACTATACCGGCCAAATTAACCTTTCTACGTCGCTGACTAATGCCAATAAAGCGGAGTGGTTTACCGCTGAAAATGATGGTCAATCACTGGGTGATGCGAAAGACCGCCGAGAAATCACTCCGATTCATGGGCAGAAAACACTGTGGCTCAACAGTAATTACATCGGCAACATCACCGTGACGGCAACCCTATCGACGGATGATAAGAAAACTGACATCGGTACTTTCTTGTTTGTCCCTTATGGGTTTGAAATCGCGGAGGGCGAGATTCCGTTGGTGGCGGGTAAACCGCAAGACGTAGAGATCAGAGCGTTGACGTGCGCCACTCCGTCATCCCCATCCGATAACGATGAGAATGTCGCGAAGGGCTATGAAGGTCGTCGAGAACTGACGTTGAACACACTGTATGACGCGCCAAGTTCGGGGAGTAAGCCTGTCGAACTGGCTCCTCAGAATACGGATAATTGGCAGAAAGATAAGATCATTTTGTCCTTTGTCAGTGGTAAAGCGAAAGCCAAACTGCGTTATCTTGATGCGGGTAAAGTGCGTCTAGCCATGACTGATGAGCGATGTACAACATCAGATTGTGCGGTGCTTCCAGCCTCTCAACGTATGGGATTTCGTATTCCAGAAAACTGGCAAGGGATCACCGGATCCTTATCCATTAAATCACGTCCCTATACGTTTGCTTTGTGTGATGCCCCCGATGCCCTTTCCATTGAGCAAGCGAAAGGAACGGCTTCGAATACGGAAAACGCGTTTGTGGCGGCAGGGGAACGGTTTGCCACACGTGTAAAACCGGTGATATGGACAGAGAGTGATGCCGGTAAGGACAACATCGATCCTAATGGTGATGCGACCAAGTTGGTCGATACGCGCAACCTGTGTGGGCGAAAGGAAACCACGAATTTTTATCATGCACAGGCACCAGCCGCGACCGTGCAGCTGTCGATCCCAGCGGGAAACAATGCTAAGCCGCATTCGCCGAATGTGATAGGTGCGCGACCTGGGGTCTTGACCAGTCAATCATTGTCGCATCAGCAGATAGTGAATAACCCGTTTTATGCCAGCTGGAACGAAGTAGGCAGCATCCAACTGCGAGCGGGAGTGGACGGTACGTACTTAGACATGAAAGTGAATGTCGGTTATCGTCCCGTCGGACGTTTTTATCCTAAGTTCATGGCGGTGGATCCGAACCAAAGTGGTATGACGTATCCCAAGGGGCAGGGTTTTGTGTACATGAATCAGCCGTTAAATGGCCGGTTAAAGGTACAGGCACTCAATCAACAGCGTGAACCGACCTATAACTACGGGCATTTTTCAGCGGGGAATAAAATCGGGATCCAAGTGGTTGCGGTCGCGCAGAATACCCCTGACGGTACAGGCAATCGTCTGACGGAGCGGATGGATTTTTCTGAATGGGACCGTGTGGCGGGAAACGGTTGGCAGCGCAACTGGGAACAAGAAGCCATTATCGTGCCAACCGCACCTTTGCTCTTTACCCGTTTAAATGTGATACAAGGCGTTGCTGCGAGTCGGTTTGGAACCACACAACCGGATGGGCCGTATCGCGTGAGCTTGGGGATCGCCCCTCAAGAATCGGACAATTGTTCACAAATTGGTTGTCCGGTATTGGACGAACCTAAGATAAAGGTCTTTAACTGTCAGGTGGGCAGCGTATGCAGTGATACTTTCCCTGCTAAATCATTTGCAACCTTTACCACGCGTTATGGTCGTATGGTGATGGATGACACCGCAGGACGGGCCGGCACTCCACTGGCGATCCCGCTAAGGGTAGAGCACTGGAACGGCAGCGCGTTCATGGCGCATGACGAGGATAACGTTTCTGCCTTTGATGGCCAGTATTACTGTAAGCAGATCCTGATGCAGTCTGATACCAGTGTCGACAGTGATACCCTCATGTCAGGGGGCGGAGTGGTGGAGAAGGGCGTTGCCGCGTCAGGCCAATTATTGGCACACCCGCATGATCTGCCGCAGTACCGTGAGCAAACCCGTTTTTGGCAGAAGTTGGTGGATCAAACGCCCGCACGGGAGGCGGCCAATGATCCCGTTATCTTATGTGAGCCAGGCGCGGTCGATCGCAACGGCGAATCGCAGCCGTGGTTGTTATACAACTGGCGTCAACAAGGTGACGAAAACCCGTCAGCGTTGGTGACGTTTGGGACGTATCGGGGTAACGATCGTGTTATCTATCGGGGGGAAAAGGGCATGAATTTTAGGCTGCCGTAAATAAAATGACGATCTGTGGCAGGTTTGACAAAGCTTACCTTGTCTCGATCCGCCCCCCTTGATACATTTAGCGCAATTTAACGAATTTGTGATCTTGCAGGATTAGCCGAAGACTATGTTTAAAAAACTTCGTGGCATGTTTTCTAATGACCTGTCTATTGACTTGGGTACCGCCAATACCCTTATTTATGTCAAAGGACAGGGCATCGTTCTCGATGAACCATCAGTAGTGGCGATCCGTCAGGATCGTGCTGGAGCAACAAAAAGCGTGGCCGCAGTCGGTCATGATGCCAAGCAGATGCTTGGCCGTACTCCGGGCAATATCGCGGCGATCCGCCCGATGAAAGACGGTGTCATCGCGGACTTTTATGTGACAGAAAAAATGCTGCAGCATTTTATCAAGCAGGTTCACGACAATAGCTTATTGCGTCCAAGCCCTCGCGTACTTGTGGCTGTTCCTTGTGGTTCTACCCAAGTTGAGCGCCGTGCGATCCGTGAATCCGCACAAGGTGCAGGTGCACGTGAAGTGTACTTGATTGACGAGCCAATGGCGGCTGCGATCGGCGCGGGCATGCCTGTGTCTGAAGCGACCGGCTCGATGGTGATCGATATCGGTGGTGGTACCACAGAAGTGGCGGTGATCTCACTGAACGGTGTGGTGTACTCGTCTTCTGTCCGTATTGGTGGTGACCGTTTCGATGAAGCGATCATTAACTACGTGCGCCGTAACTACGGCAGCCTGATCGGTGAAGCGACCGCTGAGCGTATCAAGCATGAAATCGGTTCGGCGTACCCGGGCGATGAAGTGCGTGAAATCGAAGTGCGCGGCCGTAACCTTGCTGAAGGTGTGCCACGTAGCTTTACGCTTAACTCAAACGAAATTCTTGAAGCATTGCAAGAGCCACTCACCGGTATCGTGTCAGCGGTGATGGTTGCGCTTGAGCAGTGTCCACCAGAGCTGGCGTCTGATATTTCAGAGCGCGGTATGGTGCTAACAGGCGGCGGTGCGCTATTGCGTGATCTTGATCGTCTGCTTACAGAAGAAACCGGTATTCCAGTGGTCGTGGCCGATGAGCCATTGACTTGCGTCGCGCGTGGCGGCGGTAAAGCACTGGAAATGATCGACATGCACGGTGGCGATCTATTCAGCGAAGAATAATGCCCGTTCGGGCATATCGATAAACAGGTTATAGCGTTACATGAAACCTATCTTTGGCAGGGGGCCTTCCCTGCAACTGCGCCTGTTTCTTGCCATTTTACTGTCGGTTGGCTTAATGCTGGCCGACAGTCGTCTTGATGCCTTCGCCAATGTCCGTTATTTGCTGAATACGGCGATTGCGCCGTTGCAATATGCAGCGAACTTGCCGCGTGATTTTCTTGATGGCGTCTCTGGACAGTTCAGTTCGCACCGCCGCGTATTGGCCGAAAATAAAGCCTTACAGCGTGACTTATTGGTGCAGCAGAGCGATGTCTTATTGCTTGAGCAATTGAAACAGGAAAATCAACGTTTACGAGAGCTATTAGGCTCCCCGTTTGTGCGTGACGAAAAGAAATTAATTGCCGAAGTGATGGCGGTGGATTCTGACCCTTATAGTCATCAAGTGATGATTGATAAAGGGCGTGTCGATGGCGTGTATGAAGGCCAACCGGTGATCAATGAAAAAGGGATCGTCGGACAAGTTTCGTACGTGGGGGCGCACAACAGTCGCGTGCTCTTGCTGATTGACCCGAGCCATGCCATTCCCGTGCAAGTGGTGCGTAATGACATTCGCGTGATCGCGTCCGGCAGTGGCCAGATCGATCAGATCCAATTGGAACACGTCCCAAGCAGTACCGACATTGAAGTGGGGGATCTGCTGGTCAGTTCCGGATTAGGCGGGCGATATCCCGAAGGGTATCCGGTGGCGCATGTGACGGAATTTTCGTTTGATAACAAACGGCCGTTTGCGCAAATCAAGGCAAGACCCACGGTACAGTTTGATCGCCTGCGCTACCTGTTGTTAGTGTGGCCGACCGAACGTGAAACCCTGACAGATGGAGACTTTGCGGGTGGCAAATAGTCGAGCTCATGGCCGTCTTTGGATTTGGCTGTCGTTTTTAGTGGCCTTGATCTTACAAGCTGCGCCTTGGCCGGGTGAGTTGGAACCCTTCCGTCCGTCATGGGTGATCCTGATAACGTTTTACTGGGTGCTGGCACTGCCGCATCGGGTGAATGTAGGTACCGCATTGGTGCTCGGGTTATTGTGGGATCTGATGTTGGGCTCCACGTTGGGCGTGCGCGGGCTGATGATGTCGGTGCTGTGCTATATCGTGGCATTGAATTTTCAGGTGTTGCGGAATCTCTCATTGTGGCAACAGGCCATCCTCATTGCTTTGCTGACGTTAGGCGGCAAACTGGTGGAGTTCTGGGCGGAGTATCTGGTGTCAGTGATCAGTTTTGATCCGGAAAGACTCTGGGCCGTGCTGCTAAACTTCCTGTTGTGGCCATGGTTATTTCTGCTGTTACGGCGAATGCGTCGTAAGCTCTCAATTCGTTAAATAATATTCCCAATGCGATCTGTTCGATGCTAGGGTGTGATCCTATACATCGAATGAAATTGGACGGATCGCATTGATTTATCACACCAAACTGTATGAGTGATATCATGTCGACGCCACAACTGTATCTGGCCTCCGGTTCGCCTCGCCGTAAAGAGCTTCTCACCCAATTAGGCTATCGTTTTGAACGGGTTGTGGTCGATGTTGAAGAACAGCATCAAGCCGGCGAAGCGCCTGCAGACTATGTCCAGCGCCTGTCGCGAGAAAAAGCGATGGCAGGGGTGGCCGAAGTGGCCGATAGTCACCCGGTTCTCGGGGCCGATACCATTGTCGTGGTGGATGAAACCATCCTTGAAAAACCCCATGATTTTGCCGATGCCCAACGCATGCTGCAGTTATTATCCGGCCGTCGCCATCAAGTGATGACCGCCGTGACCCTTGCCACTCAGGCACAGCAGCAGACGCAACTTGTGATCACAGATGTGTGGTTCAAAACGTTGTCCGATCACGAGATCGCGACCTATTGGCAAAGCGGAGAGCCCCAAGATAAAGCCGGTAGTTACGGCATTCAGGGGATTGGCGGCAAGTTTGTCGAGCGTATCGATGGCAGTTATTACGCTGTGGTGGGGTTACCGTTAGTGGAAACCGACATCATGGTTCAAAACTTTTTAAGTTTATCAAATTAGAGGCAACCATGAGCACAGAGCTGCTGATTAATGTAACGCCGAGCGAAACGCGCGTTGCGATGATTGAGGCCGGTACGCTGCAGGAAGTTCATATTGAACGTGAATCCAAGCGCGGTATCGTCGGCAATATTTACAAAGGTCGCGTGAGTCGCGTGTTACCGGGCATGCAGGCCGCATTTGTGGATATTGGCCTTGATAAAGCTGCTTTTTTGCATGCATCAGACATTGTGCCGCACACGGAATGTGTAGCAGAAAACGAAAAACAACAATTTCAGGTGCGCGACATTTCTGAACTGGTTCGCCAGGGGCAGGATCTGGTCGTGCAGGTCGTGAAAGATCCCCTCGGTACCAAGGGGGCGCGTCTGACGACAGACGTGACATTGCCATCACGTTACTTGGTGTTTATGCCTGGGGCGAGCCACGTGGGTGTCTCGCAACGTATTGAAAGTGAAAAAGAACGAGAGCGTCTTAAGAGCGTGGTGAACGCGTATTGTGACGATCTTGGCGGCTTTATTATTCGTACTGCCGCGGAAGGGGCAAGTTCAGACGAAATCGCACAAGATGCCGCATTCTTGAAGCACTTGTGGCGCAAAGTGCTGGAACGCCGTGCGAAGTACAAGCCGAAGTCGATGCTGTATGGTGAGCTGGGGTTGGCGCAGCGTATTTTGCGTGACTTTGTCGGCACCGAATTGGACAGCATTTTGGTGGATTCCCGTTTGGGCTTTGAAAAGCTCAAAGAATTTACCGATGAGTTTGTGCCCGAGTTGAGTGAAAAGCTGGAATATTATGCCGGGTCACAGCCGATCTTTGATCTGTATGACACTGAGAATGAAATTCAGCGTTCACTGGATCGTAAAGTCGAGTTGAAGTCCGGCGGCTATTTGATCATTGATCAAACAGAAGCAATGACGACGATCGACATCAATACCGGTGCGTTTGTAGGTCGCCGCAATTTGGAAGAGACCATCTTCAACACCAACATTGAAGCGACCAAAGCGATTGCACGTCAGCTGCGTCTGCGTAACCTTGGTGGGATCATCATTATTGATTTCATTGATATGGCGTTAGACGATCACCAGCGTCGCGTGTTGAGTGCCTTAGAGCAGGCGTTGTCGTATGACCGCGTGAAAACCAATATCAACGGCTTTACGCAGCTCGGCTTGGCGGAAATGACCCGTAAGCGTACGCGTGAAAGCATTGAACATGTCTTGTGTGGCACCTGTCCAAGCTGTGAGGGACGTGGTACGGTGAAAACCGTGGAAAGCGTATGCTACGAGATCTTACGTGAAATCACGCGAGTGAACCGTGCGTATGATGCGGATCGCTTCGTGGTGTATGTTTCTCCTGCAGTGGCGGATGCCTTGGTGGGCGATGAGTCTCACGCATTGGCAGAGCTGGAAGTTTTCATTGGTAAACAAGTGAAAATCAAAGCAGAGCCGCTGTACATCCAAGAGCAGTTTGACGTCGTCATGATGTAACAGCGAGGCAGTTGAGTGACAACAGTTCCAGTTCGTCTGGTACGTGGATTGATGTGGCTGGTACTAACGGTGTTAGTACTGGCCGCAATTGCGATTAGTGGTCTGCGTTTTATCCTTCCCCAGCTTAATGATTACCGCGAGCCCATCCGGCAGTGGGCCTCTGAGCAGGCCGGTCTGCGTCTGGACATCGCCCATGTCGAAGGACATTGGCGCAATTTAGGTCCTTCCCTTGTTTTACAAGATGTCAGCGTCACCATGCCGGATCAGCCTGATTCGTTAGTGCAGGTGGGGGATGTCTCTTTTCAATTGGATGTACTGACATCGCTATGGCGTTTGCAGCCGGTCTTTCAGGATCTGCGCATTGACCGCTTACGGCTCGATGTCACCGGTTTTCAATCTGCGCCCGACACGGCATCAGCCAACGAAGACGATGAACAACTCGCCACCCTGAAACGGTTGGAAGAGGTGTTATTTGTTCAGTTAGGGCAGTTCTCACTGCGTAACTCGGCCATTACCTTTATGTCGCCCGCCGATGAGCGGTTGACGGTCGAAATTCAAGCCCTGAAATGGGATACCCTGCATGACCAACGCCGTGCCGAAGGGGTGATCAGCATCGCTGATACCCATTTCAGTCAGGTGGAAGTGATGGCTAACTTGTCAGCTAAGCAATCGTGGTCAGAGCAATCCGGACAAATCTACCTGAATGCGCGCAACCTGTCGTTGACGCCATGGCTCAATAAGCAGCGCGTCAGCGAGGCTGAAATCACCAGCAGCAACATTAATGCACAAGCGTGGCTGACCGTGGCGGATGGCCAACTGCAACGTTCCCGGTTGGTGTTGGACGATACCTTTCTGCGCTGGACAGGCAAAGACGGCGACCACCGTTTCCGTGTGCGTGAAGGGCAACTGAGCCTGCAACCCGTGCTGGAAAACGGCGTCCCTGCAGGCTGGCGCATCGATAGCGACAAGTTGGCCCTGCAAACCGACCAGGCCGATTGGCCGGCGTTGGACGTGGCGGTGCAATGGTCATCGGCGGGGTGGCACGTCGCGCTGAATACCTTGTCGTTATCGCACCTGCGCCCGTTGACCGAGTTGTTGCCGTTGGACGCCAGCGTGACGGAAGCCATCCCCCAGTTACAGCCGCGTGGCCAGATCCACGATCTTCGCCTGGCCAGTGACGCACAGGGTGTGCCGCGTTTTTCATTTGAGGTAGAACAACTGGGGCTGACCCACTGGGAATATGTACCGGGGTTCAATAAATTAAATGCCCATGTGGCCGGTGATGCGGCGGGGGGGCGTGCCCACATCACGCTACAAAAAGACAGCATGCCATATGGCGACATGTTTCAGGCCGCGTTGCCGATCCGCAATGCGGATGTGACCGCATACTGGCAGATGGACGCCCAAGGCTGGCGCTTATGGAGCGACAAGCTGGCGGTCTCCACCCCAGATTTGAGCGTGGACGGGCAATTCCGTTTGGATTTCCCTACCGACTCGCCCGCGTGGTTGTCGTTTTACGGCGAAGCCAGCATTCGTCATGCCGGTGAAACCTGGCGTTACCTTCCGACGCAGGCGTTGGGGCATGAGTTGACTGATTACTTGTCAGCGGCGATCCGTGGCGGTCAAACGAAAAACGCGCCACTGCTATGGTATGGCGAGTTAAACGCGTTTCCGTACGCCCAGCATGACGGTGTTCTTCAGGTCTTTGTGCCCTTGCGTAACGGTGCGTTCAGCTTTGATACCGCGTGGCCAGAACTGACGGATTTGAATTTGGATCTGCGGTTTGAAAATGACTGGATGTATCTCGATGCCCGCCATGCCAAAACACTCGGTGCGACCGCTTCGCGTGTGACGGGGGGCGCGGAACTGGCCGAAAATGGCCACCTGAAACTGACGGTGGATGTGGCCGCAGACGGTGAGCAAGTGCGTGATTACATGTTGGCAACGCCCTTGGTGGATTCTGTCGGCGCCGCATTGACCACGGTACAGGTCAGCGGGCCGGTGACCTCCCAGTTCAAACTCGATATTCCGTTTGACGGCAGCGATGTGCGTGCGTGGGGTAAGGCGACCCTGAACAATAACCACGTGGCCTTGAATGCGCCGCCGATCCCGCTGGAGAACGTCAGCGGTGTGGTGCATTTTGATAACGATAAAATTAAGGCGGATAACTTCACGGGCACGACGCTCAATCAACCGGTGAGCTTGGGCTTTACCGGTCAGAGCGTCGTGACCAAACGTGTGACGACAAAAAACAGCGAAAGCGGTTACCGTGTCGATGTGAATTTACACGGTGACTGGGACATGGCTGCCTTGCAGAAAACACTGGATGATCCGTTATTGGCGCATGTCAGTGGACGCAGTGCGTGGCAGGGACATGTCGGTGTGGATTTACACGACACCGGGTTTACCTATCAAGTAAAAGCGGATGCCCCGCTGACACACATTCGCAGTCAATTACCGTATCCCCTTACCGTGACGACGCCGACGACACAGCAGGCATTGCGCTTGGCCGTGACGGGCAATGCCAATACGCTAACCAGTACACTGACCGCACCGGATGCGACATATCAGGCGCAGTTCAATTTGATCCCAGAGAAACTGGTGATTGAAAGCAGTGAACTCACGGTGGGGAACGCAAAACGTCACGCGTTACAGCGTGGGGTACACGGGGTCGATATTGACGGCGTACAGGTGGATGCTGACCGTTGGATCAGCTTGGTCGGTGAGATCCAAGACAAGATGGCAGCGACATCTCACCGTGATACCGCGTCGGCGATGCCGGATATTCCGCTGCCGAACCGCGTGCAAGCGAAGGTAAAGCAGTTGACCTTGGCGGGGTTAGATTGGCACAAGGTGGCCTTGTCGTTGAGTCAGCGTATGACGCAAGACAACGCGTGGCAGATGAATATCAACAGCCGTGAACTGATCGGACACGCCTTGTGGCCGGAAGGTCAACCACTGCGGGTCGAGTTAGACAGCCTGCACCTGAATTTGCCGGAAACGGAGACCCCAAAACCGAAAGGACGTTATCAGCCGCAGCGCGATGTGCCGCCCGTGACGGACTTTGATCGCAGCATGATGGCCAATGTACCTGACGTGGATCTGCTGTTGCATGACGCGTGGTTGCAAGGCTACCGATTGGGTAAAGTGTCCGGGGAGCTGCGCCGCGAAGATAACATGCTGGCGCTGAGTAATTTTACCGTGAACTCCGGTGCCACGATCTTGAACTTAGACGGTAACTGGACGCTGAATGGCGATCACAGTGAAACGCAGCTGGCGTTTGATGTTGAAGGGAAAAACAGCTCAGATATTATGGGGCGTTTTGGTATTTCCGGTGGGATCCAAGGCGCCGAATTTAGCACCTATGCCTCGATTCAGTGGCAAGGGGCCCCGTGGTCGATGCACCGTGAAACCTTAACAGGTGAAATGAAATCGGAAACCGGCCAAGGGGTGATCAGCGACATTGGCGGTGCCGGACGGTTGTTAGGCCTGTTCAGTATCGATTCGATTGTGCGCAAAATGCAGCTCGATTTTTCCGGCATTTTTGATGATGGCTTGGCGTTTAATTACATTCGCGGTAGCGGACGGATTGAAAATGGCCAGTTTGAAACCTCTGACATTAAAATGCAGGCGCTGGCAGGGGATATGTTTATCCATGGAAGTGCTAATCTTGTCAATGAGACGGTCGATGCGCGCGTGAAGTTCATTCCGGACTTTACCTCGGGGATCCCCGTTCTGACGGCGTTTGCGGTAGCCCCTCAAGTGGCGATTTATGTGTTTGCCATTTCGACCGTGTTGTCGCCCGTGGTGGATGTATTTACGCAGATTAACTATTCGGTTCAAGGGCCGATTGATGCCCCGACCGTGACCGAACAATCGCGCTTTACCGGCGAGTACCAAGTGCCAGAATCGTTAACAGGCAAAGACGCGCCTGAGAGCAAAGACAAACCGTGATCGCTCACCGCATGCGGGGGGACGGAATGTCTGCCGTATAACAACGGCAGGCCATGAGACAAAGGAGAATGTGGTGGCGAAGTTTGGCATTGTACAGATGACATCGAATGCAGATCCGGAAAGGAACCTTCTGCATTTGAAAAAGAAAGTAAAAGGCCTGCAGTTGCAGGGCGCGAAGGTCGTGATCACGCCAGAAAATTGTTTGGTGTTTGGTTCACATGCCGATTATCAGCGCCATGCCGAACCTTTGGGCAGCGGCCCGCTGCAAGCGGAAGTGGCCGCCATGGCACGCCAGTTGGGGATTTGGATCCTGATTGGCTCCATGCCGATTTTGCGCGACAACGGTGCTATCACGACCACGGCGTTGCTGTTTGACGATCAGGGGATCTGTCAGGCGGATTACGACAAGATCCACATGTTTGATGTGGATGTGGCCGACCAACACCGCCGCTATCGCGAGTCGGATACGTTTCAGGCAGGCAAGGCCATCAAGGTGGCAGACACGCCTTATGGCAAAATTGGCCTCTCAATCTGCTATGATGTGCGTTTCCCTCAACTGTACGCCGCTTTGCGTGAGCAAGGGGCCGAAATCATTGTGGTACCCGCTGCCTTTACCAAGGTCACGGGTCGAGCGCATTGGGAAGTGTTGCTACGGGCGCGCGCAGTGGAAACCCAGTGCTGGGTGGTTGCGGCGGCACAATGGGGTGAGCACAATGAATCACGGGAAACGTGGGGTCACTCCATGATCGTGGATCCGTGGGGGCAGATCGTAACCTGCCAACAACAAGGGACCGGCGTGATCATGGCGAACATCGATTTGGATCTTTGTCAGACCATCCGAACAAATATGCCATTGGTGAAGCATGCTCGATTGGGCGTTCACCATCGCGAGTGCTAACCGACACCGGTCGGGGAGCCATTAACACAAGAGCAGAATAAATGACGCTGGAAATTGTAGAAAATACCATGCTGGCCCAAGCGGGATTGGGACGCGAAGAGCTGAATCGTACGCTAGGGCTGGTGGCAGCACGCGATGTGGATTATGCCGATGTCTATTTCCAGTCATGCTGGCATGAGTCCTTGGTGCTGGAAGACAGCATCATCAAAGATGGCTCATTCAACATTGACCGTGGCGTTGGGGTACGTGCGGTGTCGGGGGAAAAAACCGGCTTTGCGTATTCTGATCAAATTAACTTGTTGGCACTGACACAAAGTGCCAAAGCGGCGCGCGGGATCACCCGCAGCGGCGGTGATGGCAAAGTACAGGCGTTCACGCCGTATGCGCCGAGCGACATTTATGCCCCGGTAAATCCGCTAAACAGCTTTGATAAGTACCAGAAAATTGCTTTGCTTGAAGAGATTGACCGCTATATTCGCACCAAAGAGCCAATGGTGACAGAAGTGTCGGTCAGCATTAACGGTGTGTATGAGCAAATTTTGGTGGCGGCACTGGACGGGACGTATGCGGCGGACATCCGTCCGTTGGTGCGTTTGTCGATCAGCGTGCTGATTGAAAAAGGCGATAAGCGTGAACACGGCAGCGCCGGTGGCGGTGGTCGTTACGGTTATGAGCACTTCCAGCAAGAAGTAGACGGCAAGTCGATTGCCCTGACGTACGCCGATGAAGCCTTGCGTCAGGCTCTGATCAACATTGATGCCGATGAAGCCCCTGCCGGTACTATGCCTGTGGTTTTGGGTGCGGGCTGGCCAGGCGTGTTGTTGCATGAAGCAGTCGGTCACGGGTTGGAAGGGGATTTCAACCGTAAAGGCTCATCCATGTTCTCAGGCCAGATGGGCCAGCAAGTAACATCGAGCCTGTGTACGATTGTTGATGACGGTACGCTGAAAGATCGCCGTGGTTCTATCAACATTGATGATGAAGGTGTCCCAGGTCAATACAACGTATTGGTCGAAGGTGGCAAGCTGAAAGGCTACATGCAAGATAAGCTGAATGCCCGTTTGATGGGGGTGGCACCGACAGGTAACGGCCGTCGTGAGTCGTACGCGCATTTGCCAATGCCACGCATGACAAACACTTACATGTTACCGGGCGAGCATTCGCCGGAAGAAATCATCGCCAGTGTGAAGAAAGGGGTGTACGCACCGAACTTTGGTGGTGGTCAGGTGGATATCACCTCCGGTAAGTTTGTGTTCTCAGCTTCAGAAGCGTACTTGATTGAAAACGGTAAGATCACGCGCCCAATCAAAGGGACAACCCTGATTGGTAGCGGTATTGAAGCCATGCAGCAAGTGTCGATGGTCGGTAATGATCTGGAGATTGACCGTGGCGTGGGTGTTTGCGGCAAGGCCGGTCAAAGCATCCCTGTGGGTGTGGGTCAGCCAACGCTGAAAGTGGAATCGATGACGGTCGGCGGTACGCAGTAAGCGACGACGGTTTGTTGTGATTTCTTCGATATAAAAATGCCAGCCCTTGGGCTGGCATTTTTGTTTTTACAGGTCAGCGTATTAATCTGGCAGGTACAGCTTTCTGAGGATCTGGAAGATCTCACGGTATGCTTTACCGGGTTTTTCTTGTGCCACTTCTTTCGCCGCTTGACGCATCAGCTGACGCAGGTGCTGGCGATCAGCATCTGGGTGGTCAACCAGAATGGCATTCAGCATGCTGTCACCATTTTCAATCAGCTTGTCACGCTTTTTCTCTAGCTTTTGAAGCATCACGGTGGTTTGTGAGTGCTTGTTGTTCAGCTTGTCTAGCGCGACTTGGATCGGCTCGATGTCCACTTGGCGCATCAGTTTACCGATACGCTGTAGCTGGCGACGACGGGCTTCGTTTTTAAAACGCTGCGCATCTTTTACCGCTTCAAGCAGATCTTCATCCAATGGCACTTTAGCAAGGGCGCCTGGCTTCAACTCAACCAGTTCCTCCCCCATTTTTTGCAGGGCGTCCATGTCGCGCTTCATCTCAGATTTACTGACCCAGATGATTTCTTCTTCTGGTTCCCATGGGGCTTTTTGATTTTTACGGCTCATAACGGGCTCATGGCTATTGCATTTGGTTTTTATTTTACCAGTTTAATCACGATTTGGGGCGCAAAATCCACCTTGGCGGTGTTATCCTAATAGTAATACCGACTTCATGGGCTGATTTCGCGGCTTTCTACGAGGCGGCGGATCAATCCATTAGAGAGAATTTAAGAGTATGGACGTGAAAGAACAGGTTGCTCAACAACGTGTTGAACTGGAAGCGGCGGTAGCGAGAGCCCTTGAGCTTGCAGGGCAAAAAGCCGATGCGGCTGAAGTGGCGATCAATAAAACGACCGGGATCAGTGTCTCGACGCGCATGTGCGACGTCGAGAATGTCGAGTTCAACAGTGACGGTGCGTTGGGTATCACGGTGTACCGTGGTCAGCGTAAGGGCAGTGCATCAACGTCTGATTTAAGTGAAGAAGCCATTGCACAGACGGTGGCGGCCGCGCTGGATATCGCGCGCTACACGTCTGAAGACCCGTTTGCCGGTCCTGGCCCTGCTGAAATGATGGCACGTGAGATCCCTGATCTGGATCTGTTCCACCCCGACGAACCTGAGCCGGATCATGCTGCGGAAATTGCGGCCCGTGCTGAACAAGCGGCCTTGGACTTTGATCCGCGCATCAAGCAAAGCGATGGTGCCAGCTACGACAGCCATTACGGTATCCGTGTGTACGGCAACAGCCATGGCATGTTAGCCAGTTATGCGTCAAGCCGCCACAGCACCAGTTGCTGTGTGATTGCCCAAGGCAAAAACGGTGAGATGGAGCGTGACTACAGCTACACCACAGCACGTCGTGTACAAGATTTATGGCTGCCAGAAGCGGTGGGTCTGCATGCCGCAGAGCGTACCGTTGGCCGTGTTGACCCGCGTAAACTGACCACACGTCAGGCGCCTGTGATGTTTGCGGCCGATATTGCGACCGGGTTATTTGGTCACCTTGTGATGGGGATCAGCGGCTCGAACTTGTACCGTAAATCGTCTTTCTTGCTGGATCAGTTGGGCGAGCAAATCTTCCCGGATTGGTTGAACATCAGCGAGCGTCCACACATTTTACGCGGTATGGCGAGTACGCCGTTTGATAGCGAAGGCTTGGCAACGCGCGACTGTGAAATCATTCAAAACGGTGTGCTTCAGACATACCTGATGACCAGCTACGCCGCCCGTAAAATGGGCAGTCAGCCAACCGGTCATGCGGGCGGGATCCACAACTGGATGGTGAACTCGACGGGCGAAAGCTTCGAGCAGCTAGTGAAGAAAATGGATCGCGGCTTGTTGGTCACAGAGTTGATGGGACAGGGCGTGAATGTGGTAACGGGTGATTACTCACGCGGTGCGGCAGGCTTCTGGGTCGAGAACGGTGAAATCCAATACCCCGTGAGTGAAATTACCATTGCCGGTAACCTGAAAGACATGATGCAAAACATTGTGGCAATTGGCACTGACACGGAAATGCGTAGCCAGATCCAAACGGGCTCTATGTTACTCGATAGCATGAAGATCGCCGGCGAATAACGATAATCGTCGTTAAACGTTGAATAAAAAAGCGAGCCCTGAGTGGCTCGCTTTTTTTATGCTTATTTCGAGTGTCGAGGAGAAGAGGTCTAAGTGAAGCCCTTTGGGCGTCAAGTATCCGGTGATATTAGACCAAGAACAGCGTGGCCAAGCCGAGGAATACGGACAGACCCACCATGTCGGTGATGGTCGTTAAGGCCATGCCGCCGGCCAGTGCCGGGTCGATATTCATTTTCTTGAGCATGATGGGCACACAGACCCCTGCCGCCCCTGCGACGACTAAGTTGGTTAACATGGCCCCCGCAATGATCGCGCCTAACACAAGGTTGCCTTTCCATAGAACGACAACCCCGCCAATAATCGCGGCCCACAGGATGCCATTGATTAAGCCGACGCGTGCTTCTTTGCTCAACAGCCAGCGGGTATTACTGTCACCGATGTGACCCACGGCTAACCCACGGATCACCAAAGCGACGGTTTGGTTACCGGCCACGCCGCCCATGGACGGTACGATGGTCATCAGGATGGCAATGGCGGCCATTTGTTCTAGGGTCTCTTCAAACATGTTGGAGACAGAAGCTGCGGCCAGTGCAGCAAGCACATTGACCCCGAGCCAGATGCTACGGCGCTTGGCCGATTTCACCACGGGCGCAAAGGTATCTTCGTCATCATCCATACCGGCCATACTCATCATGGAGTGCTCAGCATCTTCACGGATGATATCGACTACGTCATCGATGGTGATACGACCGACCAGTTGATAATGGGCATCGACCACGGGCGCGGACAGCCAGTTACGACGCTCAAACAGGTTCGCGACTTCGCCGTCGTCCATTTCAACCGGGATCGCTTCATCGGCATCTTCCATCACGTCATGGATTTCAATGTCCGGCTGGGTGGTGATCAGGGTGGACAGCGAGAGATAGCCGATCAAGGTTTCATTCTGATCAACCACGTACAAGGCATCGGTGGCTTCGGGCAGTTCGCCTTTCATGCGCAAATAACGCAAGACCACATCGGCGGTGACATCCCCGCGGATAGTGATGAAGTCGGTGCTCATCATCCCGCCGGCGGTTTCTTCTGGGTAGGCGAGGGCTTTTTCGACCCGATGACGGTCAGTGGCATCCATTTGTGCCAGTACTTCTCGGTACTTACGATCCGGCAGGCTACGTAAGACGTACGCCACATCATCGGTTTCCATGCCTTCGGTGACTGCGGCCAGTTTCTCGGGCGCCATCTGCGCTACGATACCGTCTTTGACGTCTTCCGACAGTTCGTCAAGGATTTCACCTTGTTCTTCGGGATCGGTCAGTTGCCACAGGACTTGACGTTCTTTGGGGGGCGAGGCTTCAAGCAGGTGCGCAATGTCTTCCGGCTCCATGTCTTGGAGCAGGCGACGGACATGGACAAACATGCCATTTTCTAGCGCTTGATTCACTTCTTGTAGCGTTTGATGCGTGTGGTCTTGATCGATGCTATCGGCCATTGCTTGCGGTACCCCAAATAACTCAGCTGCGAAATACCCCGAAGATGCCTCGGACGTTCAGGAATGCTGGGTGTCGCCAGAGTGGCGAAATATTACCCTGAGGTATAACGGCGCAATAAGCTGAATTTTAACGCAATAGCGAGGTGGTTGTCTCACCAGATCTGAGAGGAAATGACGAATTCACCGAATATTTTCGGAGAGAGGGCTGGGTGATAGCAGCGGATAGGGTGATTGTCGCCTCGCCGCCTGTTTTACGAGAGCGTACGTTGAGCAGAGAGGCGGATGGTGTGCGCTTATTGCTCTTCGTCAAAGCCGGCTTCGATCAACTCACTGACCGCCGCCAGCGCTTCTGACGCATCGCAGCCTTCGGCACTGACATGCACTTGCTGTCCTTGTGCAGATTCCAGCATCAAGAGCCCCATCACGCTGTCTGCGGAGGCACTTTTCTCGCCGTTGCTGATGGTAATGGCGGCCTGAAAACTTTGGGCTAATTCGACCAGTTTAATGGCGGCACGGGCATGCAGACCTAAGCGGTTTTTGATGAACAGTTCACGTGAGGCAAAGGTCATGATGACGCTTCCAACGTACGGTGGCGGACTTGTACTTGATGCCCTTCATAGCGGAAGTGTTCAGCCAACTGTTGGGCAATATAGACCGAGCGGTGTTGCCCCCCGGTGCACCCAATGGCGACGGTGAGGTAGCTGCGGTTATTTTTTTCCAGCATGGGTAACCACGTTTCAATGAAGTTGCGCACCTGATTGGTCAGTTGGTGCACTTCCGGGTGGCTGGATAAATATTCTTTCACCCCTTGATCAAGGCCGGTCAGTGGCTTGAGCTCTGGCACCCAGTGCGGGTTGGGTAAAAAGCGTACGTCAAACACATAGTCGGCATCGGTCGGCAGACCGTGTTTAAACCCAAAAGATTCAAACACCATGATCAGTTCACGGGCATCACGGCCCAGCACGCGGGCACGGACGGTTTCACTCAGATCATGGATAGACTGGTTGGTGGTATCGATCACCAAATCCGCACATTCTTTCAGCTCGCTCAACAAGGCGCTTTCCGATTGAATGGCTTGCTCTAGGCTCATGTTCTGGCGTGACAGAGGGTGCAAACGGCGGGTCTCGCTGTAGCGTTTGACCAAGGTTTTGTCGTCGGCATCCAAGAAGATGACGTTCACATCCACGTGCTCGCCCAAGGTATCCAGCGTTCTGCGGATATCATCCTGCTCGTCAGGCATATTACGCACATCAATGCTGACCGCGACGTTCTGCTCATCCCCTTGAAGGGTATTGATAAACTGCGGCAGTAAGGTCACGGGCAGGTTATCAACGCAGTAGTAGCCCAGATCTTCCAACACCCGAAGGGCGATGGATTTACCGGATCCGGAGCGTCCGCTTACGACCATTAACATCATGGTTGGCTGTCCTCAACATTCTGTGTGGGTGTCAGGATCATTATGAATCACTGGTGAGAATGTGATAAAGCTCTTCATCACTTTTTGCCGTGCGAAGCTGCTTAAGGATGTGTTTGTTGCTGAGCTTTGCTGCCATGCAAGACAGGGTTTGGAGGTGTTCTTTGCATTGTGCATCTGGCACAAGAAGGGCAAAGAGCAGATCGACAGGTTGGTTATCAATGGCATCAAATTGAATAGGATCTTGGCATTGGATCAATACCGCAATGGCGTGTTCGCTGTTATTTATTCGACCGTGGGGAATGGCGATGCCGTTGCCGATCCCGGTGCTGCCCATTTTTTCTCGGTTGAGCATACACTCAAACAAGGGCTGGGGGTTTTGGTCGAGGTGCTCGGCAGCGATCTCACTGATGATTTCCAAAGCACGCTTTTTACTCGAGCAAGGGACTGCACTCTTGGTGCAGTCCAGACTCAATACATTACTCAGTTGCATGATTTAATGACTGTTGAGTTTATCTTTGTGTTTGTTTAATTGACGCACCAGTTTATCAGTTAATGCGTCAATCGCGGCATACATATTTTCAGAATCCGCTTTAGCGTGGATTTCTCCCGCGTTAATGTGAAGGGTCGCCTCCGCAACTTGTTCCAACTTCTCAACGTTCAAAATGACATGGACATTGTTAATTTTATCGAAGAACCGCTCTAGCTTATTGAACTTGGTTTCCACGTAATCGCGCATGGCTGGCGTGATTTCGATATGGTGCCCAGTGAGATTAATTTGCATAGACATCTTCCTTCTGTTGGCGTCTGCTACAGCAGACGTTTTCGCTGGTTAGACGGTGGGATCCCCAGTGATTCTCGGTATTTGGCAATGGTCCTTCTTGCCACCATGATCCCTTGTTCCGCCAGGAGTGTTGCTATTTTGCTGTCACTCAGTGGCTTAGCCTGATTTTCGGCGGCCACCAGCTTTTTCACTAACGCGCGAATGGCCGTCGATGAACATTCGCCCCCGTTGTCGGTGCTGACGTGACTGGAGAAGAAGTATTTCAGTTCAAAGATCCCACGCGGGGTATGCATGTATTTCTGCGTGGTGACGCGTGAAATCGTGGACTCGTGCATGTCGACGGCCAGCGCGATGTCATTGAGTACCATCGGCTTCATGGCTTCTTCACCAAATTCAAAGAAGTCTTGCTGGTGTTCGACAATGCAGCGCGCGACTTTTAATAGGGTATCGTTGCGGCTTTCCAAGCTTTTGATCAACCACTTGGCATCTTGCAAGTGCGATCGAATAAATTGGCTGTCTGCACTATTGCGGACGTTTTTCCCCATTGCGGCGTAGTGTTCGTTAACACGAATACGCGGTACGCTGTCGGGGTTAATCGTGACCACCCAGCTGCCGTTGTCTTTAAATACGGACACATCCGGTACGACGTATTCGGTTTCTGTGTTAATCACACGGTTGCCCGGACGCGGGTCAAGGCCGTGGATCAGTTGCATCACCTGCTTAAGCTCCGGCTCTTTGAGTTTGGTGTCACGCATGAGTTGGCGGAAATCGCGGTTGGCAAGCAGATCAATGTAGTCGTTTAGCAGCATCTTCGCTTCAGGCAGCCAAGGCGTATCGAGCGGGAATGTCGCCAATTGGAGCAGTAGGCATTCTTGCAGATTGCGCGAGGCTACACCCAGCGGATCAAATTGTTGTACCCGTTTCAGTACCGCTTCCACTTCATCGAGTTCCACTTCATCATCCCCTAAGCTGTCGAGAATGTCGTCTGTGGAGCTGGTGAGGTAGCCTTTCTCATCAATGGCATCAATGATGGCGGTGGCAATGGTGAGGTCGGTCTCGCTAAAAGGGGTCAGGTGCACCTGCCACATCAGGTAATCTTGCAGGCTTTCTGTGGTTTCCCCTTGATAGACGGGCATTTCATCATCGAACGCGAGGCCGGTACTGCCGGAGTTGGCGCTGTAGACATCGTCCCACGTCGTATCAACAGGAAGATCGTCAGGCATCTCGTTTTGGCCTAACGCATCCGCGCTGTCTAAATCGTCGCTGTTACGGGCGGCTTCTTGCTCGGCGGTGGGCGTGTCATGCTCGTTATGGTGATTGCCTTCGTCACCGGTCAAGGTTTCGTGCGCACTTTCCTCAAGTTCCAGCAGGGGATTGGCGTCCAAGGCTTCCTGTATCTCTTGCTGCAGATCCAGTGTCGATAATTGCAGCAAGCGGATAGCTTGTTGCAATTGCGGCGTCATTGCCAATTGTTGACCAAGTTTAAGCTGGAGCGAGGTTTTCATATGTCTGCATGTACCTTATTGTTATCGTTGGTATTGGCGCCGCGTGGTTGGCAATAGCCGAGGCTCACAAGGGCGTGAGTACGGGCGCCTGGTACGTCCTACTTCTAACTATAGACGGAACTGGTCACCCAGATAAACCCGTTTCACGTGTTCGTCATTGAGCACTTCGGTAGGGGTTCCGTGGGCGATTAATTGCCCTTGGCTGACGATATAAGCTTGCTCACAGACATCGAGTGTTTCGCGTACGTTATGATCGGTGATTAGCACGCCTAAACCGCGATCACGTAAATGCTCAATGATCTTTTTGATGTCGATCACAGAGATAGGATCGACCCCGGCAAACGGCTCATCCAAGAGAATGAATTTCGGGTTCGCAGCCAACGCTCGGGCGATTTCCACACGACGTCGTTCACCCCCTGATAGTGCCATACCTAAACTGTTGCGAATGTGCTGTATGTTGAATTCATCCAACAATTCTTCCAGTTTGTCCTGACGCTCGGCTTTGGATAATTCTTTACGGGTTTGCAGAACCGCCATCAGGTTGTCATGCACACTCAGCTTGCGAAAAATGGAGGCTTCCTGCGGCAAATAGCCGATCCCCATGCGTGAGCGGTTGTGCATCGGCTGCAGGCTGATATCCACATCATCGATGGTGATGGAGCCCGCATCACGTGCCACCAGTCCGACGATCATATAGAACGAGGTGGTTTTACCGGCACCGTTCGGTCCCAGTAGGCCGACGATTTTGCCGGAATTCACTTCTAGGCTGACATCGGACACGACCTTACGGCCGTTATAACTTTTGGCGAGATGTTCTGCTTTTAAGGTTGCCATATCAGGTTCTTCTTATTTCTTGTTCATCTGGTTAGGCTGCAAGATGGTCGTCACACGTTGTTTCTTACCGCTTTCAGCCACCAGTTTTTGCTCATCAATCTTGTAAGTGATGATCTTGCCTTTGATCTCGCTGCCTTCTTGGATCAATACAGCGTTATCCGTCATCTTGAGAAATTCGGTGGCGGTTTCGTAGCGCATCTTATTGGCGGCACCATCAATCGGTTTGCCGTCATCCATGATCTGATGGAAGGTGGCTGGCTTACCGTAAGCGTCGATGGTTTCCTGACTGTCTTTCCCTGTTTGGCGCGTAACAACCACTTTGTCGGCGCGAATATCAATGCTGCCTTGGCGCAGCACAACGTTGCCGCTGAAGGTCACGATATTTTTTTGAATATCAAGCTCTTGGTTGTCCGAGTCAATGTAGATCGGTTGCTCGGTATCATTGCTCAAGGCCCAGCCTGGGGCGCTGAGGCAGAGGCAAAGCAAGGTCGTCAGTTTATAAAGCTTCATATCTACCTTTTACATTGTTCAATAGGGTGGCGATGCTGCGGTCCATATTGCCTTTCATTCCCGTCCCTTCATTTTGGAAGGCGTCACCGGTAATGGTGACCTGATCCGGGGTATCAAAATCTTTACTGATCAGATCAAGACGCAGTGTGTCAGTCTGGATCACTTTTATCGCGGAGGCGGGCAGTAAGTTGAAAATGCGGACATTGCCCGTCATTTGCAGTACCTGCTCATTATCCAATCGCGCTTGATTGGCGCTGATCCGCCACTCGGTTTCCATCCCATCACGGTAAACCCATAACACGGGTTCGACAAAATCCGTATTGCCACTTTGACTGAAGTGCTCAAGGTAATCGGCATCAATCTGGTAGCTACGCAGGCCCGATTCGTTAAACGTGGTATTGCTCACCGCTTTACCGGTAAACATCGGTTTTTCTGCGTCTGGGCTTACCTGAATATCTTCCTGCCAGTGTTTCTCCAGCAGGTAGTAGCCGGTCCATGCACATACTACTAACAATAATGCATAGAGTAGCCGTTGTAAGGTCATATACTTAAGCCTTTATGTTTATCTAATTCTCCTTTGGCTTCAAGGATCAGATCGCACACTTCACGCACAGCGCCATAACCGCCGTTAATGCGGGTGGTAAGATCTGCGCGTTGACGCAGGAGAGGGTGGCCATCTGCCACACAGACGGATAAGCCGATTTGCTCCATGACCGGCCAGTCAATCAAATCATCGCCAATGTAGGCGGTGTGCGCAGGGGCAATCGCCAGGCTGCGACAAATCGCCTCGTACGCCGCGACTTTGTTGTCCTGTCCTTGGTAGACATGAGTAATGCCTAAGGCTTTCATGCGGTTTTCGACAATCGCGGATTGACGCCCCGTGATGATCGCCACTTCGACGCCGGCCGCCATCAGGCATTTGATGCCATACCCGTCACGGGTATGGAAGGTTTTCAGCTCTTCGCCGTCATTGCCCATGTAGATGCGGCCGTCAGAGAACACCCCATCGACATCGCAGATCAGTAATTGGATCGTGCGGGCACGGTCAAAGACCGCGGCATTGACGGGGCCATAAAGGGTCTCAACCTGCATCACATTACTCCTGCTTTCAATAAATCATGCATATTCAACGCACCCACTAACTGACCGTTGTCGGTCACCAGTAATCCATTGATCTTGCGATCTTCCATGGTTTTCAACCCTTCTGCCGCCAAGACGTCAGGACGGATTGTCGCCGGGTGACGGGTCATGACATCGCCAATCGCGGTGTTGTGGATATCAATTTTGTTATCCAGTAAGCGACGTAAATCTCCGTCGGTGAAGATACCGATTAATTGCTGCTCATTATCAATGATAGCCGTCATCCCCAATCCTTTACGAGAGACTTCCAGCAGGGCATCTTTGATGGTGTCGTGTTCACGGACAATCGGCAGACGCGCATCCGTGTGCATCACATCGCTAATGCGCAGCAGCAGTTTACGCCCTAGCGCTCCACCGGGATGAGAAAGGGCAAAGTCGTCAGCGGTAAAGCCACGGGCTTCCATTAACGCAATGGCCAACGCATCCCCCATGGCCAAGGTGGCCGTGGTGCTGGAGGTCGGGGCGAGGTTCAATGGGCAGGCTTCTTGGTCAACCGTAATTTGCAGGTGTACCTGTGACAGCTTAGCCATGCTTGATTCAGGTTTGCCGGTCATGCTGATGAGCGGGATCCCGACACGTTTGACGACCGGAAGCAGCGCCAGTATTTCAGAGGCTTCGCCCGAGTTAGAAATCGCCAAAATCACATCTTTTTTGCCGATCATGCCCAAGTCGCCGTGGCTGGCTTCACCGGGATGCACAAAAAAGGCCGGGGTACCGGTACTGGCCAGTGTGGCCGCAATTTTGTTGCCGATATGGCCGGATTTCCCGATCCCCATGACAATCACTTTGCCTTCCACGCCAGCAATTAACTGGCAGGCTTGCGTAAAACTGCCATTGATATACTGGGTCAGTTTTTGCAGTGCTTTGGCTTCAATCTCTATGACCCTGCGGCCAATATCGCAATAATCAAACGTTTCAAACATAGTCTAGCTCTCCATTAAGCGGCTAGATTATAAAGCAGATAGCCTTGATAGGCGATAAAGGCTGTCAGGAGAATCAGGCCTTCGGCGCGATTGATCCGGCGACGTTTCCCTAAAGCCATCAAGACTAACAAGACAGACACACCGAACATGACCCAGTAATCACGGCCCATGACATCCGCATTCAGGACATCAGGGTTGAGTACGGCCGGGATCCCCATCACCGCCAAAATGTTAAACACGTTGGAACCGATGATGTTACCGACTGCCATGTCATCTTCCCCTTTGGCGAGGCTGGCAATGGAGGCGGCAAGTTCTGGCAAGCTGGTGCCGACGGCGATGATGGTCAAGCCAATCACCAAGTCACTCATGCCAAAGTACTTGGCGATGGTGACGGCAGAATCAACCAGCATACTGGCGGCATACGGCAGTAAGACCAAACCGATCACGGTCCAGATCAGGGCGGCTTTATTGCTGACCCCTTCTGGGATCTCCGATTCTTGTTCGTCCGCGAGCGGGTCGCCTTCCGCTTTGGCTTGGCGGCTGATCTTTAGCATTACCAGCAAGAAGATGACAAACAGAAGAATCAGTAACACGCCTTCCCAGAAGCCGAGATAGTTATCCCACATCAACAGACCGGCAATGATTGTGACACCCATCATGAGGGGGAGTTCACGGCGAATAATAGCGGAGCTGATGGAAAGAGGCTTGATAAGGGCGGTGATCCCGAGGATCAAGGCAATATTGGCGATGTTGGAGCCCAGTACGTTACCGATCGCGGTGTCGGTTTTACCGTCAAGGGCGGCAGTGGCGGATACCACCATTTCTGGGGCGGAGGAGCCCATGGCGAGGATGGTCATCCCGATCACCAGAGGTGTCACACCAAAGTTTTTCGCAAGCGCCGCAGCGCCGTAAACAAGTCGATCTGCACTCCATACCAGTAATCCTAAACCGATACAGAGAAACACGATGGCTTCTAACATTGTCGTCCCTTATGTCATTGAGGTTGGCGATGGCTACGATCCACGAAGGGATCAGCGTTAAGCCAAGATGAATGAAATAGTTACACCTGTTTATTCAGGTATAAGTGATCAATTTTGACGGTTCACTCGATAAAAAGAAAGCAAAAGGGCAGGAGAAATGTGTGCGGGGGTGAGGTTTCTACAGAATGTGCGCCTTGCCTCGTCGTTAGGGGCATAAACGACTCAAAAGAAAGCAGAAGTCAGCATTCTGCGGGGGAAGCAGGCTACATCAAGCGAGGTTTGGAGGAGGCGGTGATGACGAGGAGGGGGCAAGAAATCACAGACTTCTTACAGTTCATGTCTTGAGTTGGTTGCATAATGTACCTATCATCAATGCAGACGGTTAAATGATTAATTCTATTCAATTAATACCATTTTGACGCTGTCAGACAGCATGGCTGACGGGCGGAATGGTGTATTAAGGGACGTATGGAGCAGACAGAGGCGCTGGTATCGATCCGGCATATGACCTTTTCGCGCGGGGAACGTAAGATCTTCGATGATATTACGCTGGACGTGCCCAAGGGCAAGGTCACGGCGATTATGGGGCCGTCAGGGATCGGGAAAACCACCCTGTTGCGCCTGATTGGCGGACAAATCCAGCCAGACAGCGGCGAGGTCTGGTTTGACGGCGACAATATTCCAGCCCTTAAACGACAGGCCTTGTACCAAGCACGTAAAAAAATGAGCATGTTATTCCAGTCCGGTGCGTTGTTTACCGACATGACGGTGTTTGACAATGTGGCGTTTCCACTGCGCGAGCACACGCAGTTATCGGATGATTTGATCCGTACACTGGTGCTGCTGAAATTAGAATCGGTGGGCTTACGGGGGGCGGCGGCATTGATGCCGAATGAACTCTCTGGTGGGATGGCACGACGTGCAGCGTTGGCCCGTGCGATTGCACTTGATCCCGATTTGATCATGTATGACGAACCGTTTGTCGGCCAAGACCCGATTACCATGGGGGTATTGGTGAAACTGATCCGCGAGATGAATCAAGCGTTGGGCAGTACCTCGATCATTGTGTCACACGATGTGCCGGAAGTGATGGGCATTGCCGATCACGTCTATTTATTGTCGGGCGGCAAAATTATCGGGCAGGGTTCCCCTGAAGCATTGCGGCAGAACCCGGATCCGAAGGTTAGACAGTTCTTGGACGGGGATGCCGATGGCCCGGTGCCTTTCCAGTACCCTGCCACGGCGATTGAGCAGGATCTGTTTGGTTTTGAGCACAAGGATCAGTAAGTCATGATAATGGATTTTATTGCCCAGCTGGGCCAGCGTGCCATGGCGCGTTGTCAAGCGGTGGGGCGAGCGAGCTTGATGCTCTATGGCGCCATTGTGTGCCGTCCGCAGCCCAAGAAAATGTTTCCGCTGCTGATGCGCCAACTGTACTCCGTTGGCGTGTTGTCGGTGGCAATCATTTTGGTCTCCGGCTTGTTTATCGGCATGGTGTTGAGCTTGCAAGGGTATATCGTGCTGGTGGACTTTGGTGCGGAAACCAGTCTGGGGCAGATGGTCGCCTTGTCACTGTTGCGTGAATTGGGGCCGGTGGTAACCGCCTTGCTCTTTGCTGGGCGGGCGGGTTCCGCGTTGACCGCAGAAATCGGGTTGATGAAAACCACCGAGCAGCTATCGAGCATGGAAATGATGGCGGTGGATCCACTGCGTCGCGTGATTGCCCCGCGTTTTTGGGCTGGGGTGATCTCCATGCCGTTGCTGACCATGATTTTCTGTGCCGTAGGCATTTGGGGCGGTCAGTTGGTCGGCGTGGAATGGAAAGGCATTGATTTAGGCAGCTTCTGGTCGGTGATGCAGTCCTCGGTTGAGTTGGGCTACGACATCGGCAACAGTGTGATTAAGTCGGTCGTCTTTGCGATCACCGTGACTTGGATTGCGGTGTTTAATGGTTATGATGCCCAGCCGACGTCGGAAGGGATCAGTCGTGCCACCACCCGTACCGTGGTGAATGCGTCATTGGCCGTCCTCGGTCTAGACTTTGTACTCACCGCGTTGATGTTTGGTAGCTAATGCTACACGTTAGCAGCGAAAGCGAATTGGCGTGGGTCAACATGACCGCGAAGCGGTAATAACAGGAATGTTCAGATGCAGCAAATGAGAAAAATCGAATTATGGGTAGGCAGCTTTGTACTGGCTGGGTTTGCTGCCTTATTGGTACTGATTTTTAAAGTCGCGGATGTGCAAAACATCGGGGGCGGCGAAACGTACCGTTTGCAGGCGCACTTTGACAATATCGGTGGCCTGAAAGTCCGTTCTCCGATCAAAGTCGGGGGCGTGACGGTCGGGCAAATCACCGATATCACCTTAGACAAAGACACTTACACCCCGTTGGTGACATTGGCGATTGATAAACAATACGGCTATTTCCCTGAAACCAGTTCAGCGGCCATTTTGACATCCGGCCTGTTGGGTGAGCAGTATTTGGGGATTGAACCGGGGTTCATCGATGACGATATTTCGATGCTCCAAGATGGCGATCTGATTGAAGACACTAAATCTGCGTTGGTGTTAGAAGACATGATTGGCCAAGTGATGTATAGCCTCAGCGGCGATAGCAAATAAGAGGATCTAAAGATGAGATTATTGCGATACGTAGTACTGCTTTTAGTGGCTTTGTCGCCATTAGGGGCAACAGCGGCACCGATTGCTCAAACGGATCCCTATATGATGATGGAGCAAGTGTCGACCAAGACCTTTGCCCGTTTGAAAGCCGAGCAAAGCCAGATCCAACGTAACCCTGAGTTGTTGCGCCAAGTGGTGCGCCAAGAATTGTTGCCTTATATCAATGCCCGCTATGCGGCGTATAAGGTATTGGGTCCACAGCTGAAGAAAACCACGGCGACACAACGTGATAATTTTGTCTCAGCCTTTACGGAGTATCTGATCGCGTCTTATGCCCAAGTGCTGACGCAATACACCGATCAAGACATCAAAGTTGAATCACGGAAAGCCGTTCCGGCGAACCGTACCGTGGTGTCTGTGCGTGTGGACATTGTGGATAATAAACGTCCGCCGATCCGCTTGGATTTCAAATTGCGTCACAACAAGAAATCCGGCCAATGGCAAGCGTTTGATATGGTTGCGGAAGGGATCAGTATGATCTCAACCAAGCAGAGTGAGTGGAGCGGCAAATTACGCACCGAAGGGGTGGATGCCGTGACCCGAGATTTAAAAGCCTTAGCGGCCAAACCGATCCGCCGTGAGGCGGAAAACAATGACTAAGCCGAAGATTGAGTGGCGAGTTCAGGAAAATGGTTATTACTGCTTGTCAGGGGCATTGGAACGTGACACAGTTCCAGCTTTTTGGCAGCAACGGCAAGCATGGATGCCGCAGGATGCACAGGTCACGCTTGATCTGGCCGCGCTTACTCGCGTCGATTCTGCCGGCATGGTCATGTTGCTGCATGTATACCAGCAGCTCCGCCAACAAGGCGCGGAGCTGAGATTTTTGAATGTGCCCGAGCAGTTATTGACACTGTTGCGCTTGAGTCACGTCGAATCAATGTTAGCGGCTTGCATCAAGTAAGTCGCAAAGAGGAAAACTTGTGGAAATCTCTGAAATTAAACACATTCTGGAAAATGCCCTCGCACTCGATGAAGTGATCGTCAAAAGTGAAGGCAGCCACTACGAAGTGATTGCGGTCGGCGCTATGTTTGACGGCATGAGCCGAGTGAAAAAACAGCAGGCGATTTATGCCCCGCTGATGGGACAGATTGCTGCCAATGAAATTCACGCCTTAAGTATTAAAACGTACACGCCTGCAGAGTGGGCGCGTGATAAAAAATTGATGTCGCTGTCCTAAGAGGTAAATGATGCAGAAGTTTCGAATCCAGGGCGGTGGTCCATTGTGCGGCGAAGTCTCCATTTCTGGTGCTAAGAATGCAGCGTTGCCTATTTTGTTTGCCGCTTTACTGGCGGAAGAGCCGGTAGAAGTGGCCAATGTGCCACAATTGCGTGATATCGACACGACCATGGAGCTGTTAAGCCGATTGGGCGCGAAGGTCACACGTAACAACGGATCTGTACATGTAGATGCAGGCCCGGTGAATGAGTTTTGTGCGCCGTATGACTTGGTGAAAACCATGCGTGCGTCGATTTGGGCGCTTGGCCCATTGGTGGCACGTTTTGGCCAAGGCCAAGTGTCACTACCGGGTGGGTGTGCTATCGGTGCGCGTCCTGTGGATCTACACATTCACGGCCTTGAGCAGTTGGGTGCGCAGATCACACTGGAAGAAGGGTATGTGAAAGCGTCTGTGGATGGCCGTCTGAAAGGCGCGCATATCGTGATGGACAAAGTCAGTGTGGGCGCAACTGTGACGATCATGTCTGCGGCGACCTTGGCTGAAGGCACTACCGTGATTGAAAATGCCGCGCGTGAGCCAGAAATCATCGATACCGCTGATTTCTTGAATACGCTTGGCGCGAAAATTACTGGTGCGGGCACCGACACCATCACCATCGAAGGTGTTGAACGTCTGGGCGGTGGTTACCACGAAGTGGTGTCTGACCGTATTGAAACCGGTACTTTCTTGGTGGCGGCGGCGGTGTCTGGCGGTAAGATTGTTTGTCGCAATACCCGTCCTTCGTTGTTGGAAGCGGCGCTTTCTAAGTTGGAAGAAGCGGGTGCGAAGATTGAGACCGGTGAAGACTGGATCAGTTTGGACATGACGGATCGCGAGCTGAAAGCCGTGAACATCCGTACTGCGCCACACCCGGGTTTCCCGACCGATATGCAAGCGCAGTTCTCGTTGTTGAACTTGGTTGCTAAAGGCACAGGGATCATCACTGAAACGATTTTTGAAAACCGTTTCATGCACATTCCAGAGCTGATCCGCATGGGCGCACGCGCTGAGATCGAAGGTAATACTGTGATTTGCGGTGATACTGACGGCTTGAGCGGCGCACAAGTGATGGCAACAGACCTGCGTGCTTCTGCAAGTTTGGTGATTGCGGGTAGCATTGCTGAAGGCGAAACCATCGTTGATCGCATCTACCACATTGACCGTGGTTACGAGCACATTGAAGATAAATTCAGTGCGCTGGGCATGAAGATTGAGCGCATTAGCGCCTAATCGACATCCTGACGGTTGAAACGAAAAAGCCTCGCATTCATTGCGAGGCTTTTTTGTGTCTGTTGATTGCTGAATGTGTGTCTTGCTGGGCTGGCTGAGGGCAGGGTTAGTAGCCGTTGGGCTCATCACCAATTTCCACCGTGAGGGTCTCTGGGTGCCCGTTACGCAGTACTTTCATGGTCGCTTCGGTACCTGGGCGCAGCTCGGTGACGATATCGAGCACATTACGGCGGTCGGTGACAGGTTTGCCGTCAATTTCAATCAGGATATCTTGCACTTTGAAGCCGGCTTTTGCCGCAGGACCGGTGGGATCCATGCCCATCACGATGATCCCGCGTACTTGGTCGGCATCGTACAGACGTGCCATTACCGGATTAATGTCACGCGCTTCGATCCCGATATAACCACGGATCACGCGGCCATCCGCAATCAGCTTGTTCATTATTTTTTGCGTTAACTCATACGGGATCGCAAAAGAGATCCCGTAGGTTTCAATGTCGGTTGCTTGCTGGAAAGAGGCGGTGTTAATGCCCACTAACTCACCACGCGTATTCACCAGTGCGCCACCGGAATTGCCTTCATTGATGGCGGCATCGGTTTGCAAGAAATCTTGGCGGCCATAGAAGCTCATGCCCGAGCGACCGGTGGCAGAAATGATGCCATAGGTGGTGGTTTGTCCGAGGTTGTACGGATTACCGATCGCCAGCACCACATCGCCAACGGCTGGGATATAAGCGGTACTCAGTGGGATCACGGGCAGGTTATCGGCTTGAATTTTTAGCACGGCTAAATCAGTACGTTGATCTTTACCGATCAATTGGGCGGTGAGAATGCGACCATCTTGCAAGGCAACGATCACTTGATCCGCTTCGGCGACGACATGGTAATTGGTGACGATATAGCCTTTGTTGCTCATGATCACGCCCGAGCCTAAGCCTTGGGTGCTTAGCTGCAAGCGATCATCGGCGTTATAGCGACGGTTATAAATATTGACCACGGCTGGTGAGGCACGTCGCACCGCGTAGTTAAAGGAGAGTTGCGTTTGGCTGTATTCAATCGGTGCAACTAAATCTTTAGGGCTATCAAACATTTGGCTGCGTAAGTCAGGGAAAACCACCAGCAGTGCAATGGCCGTGACGATACCAAGCAGAATGGATCGACCCAAAAATGCCAGCATGTATGCTCCCTTGAAGATTAAACCACCTATTATAGCCGACGAGAGTACCACTACCTCGGGCAGATACCAACTTCCACCAAATTTAATTCAGCGTAGAAGGTTATTTTTGCAGGGATAATTCACCGGGTCATGTTATGCCATGAAACAGGGCCCGGTGAAGCGTGCGAAAGGGTTAGCGGATGATCAAATACAGGATATTGCCTGCGCGTTTGACTTCCAGTGCCAGCACATTCGGGTTGCTGTCGAGGGCTTTGCGGAGCTCGCCCAGGTTGTTAATTGGCTGACGGTTGACCCCCAGAATGATGTCATTTTGTTGTAAACCGTAACGGGCTGCCATTGAGTTGTCCGTCAACTGGGTGACTTTCACGCCTTTTACGCCATCCTCCGCGGTAGTATTGGCAAATTCAGCCCCTGCCAGCCCCGGATGCAGGTTATCCGCTTTGACTTTGTTGACGGTGGCTGATTGCAGCATCACGGTTACGTCACTGTCTTTGCCGTCACGGACAATGCCTAATGTGGCTTTTTTACCGGCGCCCAGGGTCGCAATTTTGGCGCGCAATTCGCCAAAGGTGCGGATTTGCTTACCGTTGACCGACACGATGATGTCACCGGCTTTTAGGCCCGCTTTTTCGGCCGCGGAATTGGGCATCACTTGGTTGATGAACGCCCCGTGGTTGGTTTCATAACCAAAGGCTTCAGCCAGTTCAGAGGTCAGTTCGCCCCCTTGTACGCCTAATACGCCACGTTTAACTTCCCCGTATTCCAAAATCTGCTCGGTGAGGTTTTTCACCATGTTGACTGGAATGGCGAAGCCAATCCCGACGTTGCCGCCGTTCGGGCCAAGAATGGCGGTATTGATCCCCATGAGCTCACCATTCAAATTCACCAGCGCGCCACCGGAGTTACCGCTGTTAATGGCCGCATCGGTTTGGATGAAGTTTTCAAAGTTCTCGATATTCAATCCGCTTCGGCCGAGGGCGGAAATGATGCCAGATGTCACGGTTTGACCGAGGCCAAACGGGTTACCGATCGCCACCGCGAAATCGCCGACACGCAGCTGATCAGAGTCGGCCAGCGTAATTTCGGTCAGGTTTTTGGCTTCACTTAATTTCAGTAAGGCGATGTCAGACATTTCATCACTGCCAATCAGTTCGGCGGTGATCTCTCTGCCATCATGCAGCTGTACTAAGATTTTATCGGCGCCACCAATCACATGGTGGTTCGTCACGATATAGCCTTTATCGGCATCCACAATCACGCCCGAGCCTAAGCCACGGAAAGGGCGCTCTTGCACTTGTTCGTCCGGGAAGTCGGGGCCAAAGAAAAAGCGAAAGCTATCGGGTAGGCGCTGGGTCGACACATGTTTACCTTCAACGGCGATGCTGACGACGGCGGGCGTAACATGTTCTAGCATAGGGGCAAGGCTAGGAAGCGGTTGGCTGTTCACCGATTGGGGAAGGGCGGCCGTTGCCGTTAGTGGGGTAATAACAGAACTGATGCTGAGTGCGAGTGCACTACATACAAGCAAAGGTTTTTTCATTATTACTAAACTCCGATTTTCAAGTCCAATGACAGCCATAGTACCCTATTATAAGGGTTTAGCTGCATTAGCTCTGACTTGAAAAGCGGCGTTTAGTTCCTGCATTTAACACCCAAGTGCTTGAAATTCACTTGGGTGTCCGGTCACTCACGGGCGTTAGCTGGCCTTTGGGGCTTCCACTTCTGCGTCGTGTTGATCGTTGAACAGACCGGTTGCGCCATTGGCGTAATCACGGGGTTGATCTTGTGAGGAGTCCTTGGCAGCTTGGTTGCCTTTTACCGCTTCCAGTGTGCTGATACGACGGGCAAACGGATTATCTTGATCCGGCAGGTTGGGCATCAACTCCGTTGAGGTTTTCGCCATGTGCTCGTACAGCTTGCTGTAGTCTTTCGCTATGTTATCCAACAGCTCTGAGCTCTGTGCGAAGTGGTCGACTAATTCCTGACGGAATTGCTCCAACTCGTACTTTGACTTATCGAGTTCTTTTTTCAGTTCTTTTTGTTGTTTTAACCCCTTGTTGTTCAGGCGTGTGGCAAAGGCACCCACAATCGCACCTGCAAGAAAAACAAGAAGCGCATAAATCCAAGCCATGAATAACTCCTTTTGACTTTTAAGTAACAGGGGACAGTGACCATGGCAACCTGCTAAGCGGTCGTCTAAAAGTACTCAATGAACACTGACATTCCTGTTGTATAACAGAAAGATTAATGGGTGCTGAACTGGCATCCCGTTAATCGAATTTGTACAGATACTATACATGCACATCGACGTGCATGGTACTATCTCTGTCATTTCGGATACCGATTTGCGTGGAGCAAGGATGACCCCACAAGAAAAATACCAACACGACCTCCAACGTTGCGATTTCATTACCGATCCTGCGCAAGCCTTAGCGGTGCGCCATCTGGATGATCTTTACCATCGCTTACTGATGCCCATCCCGCCCGCGGCACCGCTGACATGGGTTGATCGCTTGTTGCGTCGCCCGGCGCCGCCCATGAGCACCGAAAAAGGGGTGTACCTGTGGGGGGGCGTTGGTCGCGGAAAAACCTACTTGATGGACACTTTTTTCGACTGCTTGCCCCTTGAACGTAAGCTGCGGGTGCACTTTCACCGCTTTATGCACCGTGTTCATGAGGAACTCGCGCAGTTGGATCAACAGGCTGATCCGCTGGAATGCGTGGCCGATCACTTTAAAGCCGATGCGGACGTTATCTGCTTTGATGAGTTTTTTGTGTCTGACATTACCGATGCCATGATCCTCGGCACCTTGTTTGAAGCGTTGTTTGCCCGAGGGATCACGTTGGTCGCGACGTCGAATATTCCCCCGAACGATCTCTACCGAAATGGCTTACAGCGGGCCCGCTTTTTACCGGCCATTGCACTCTTGGAGGCGAACTGCGAGGTGCTGAATATCGACTCTGGCATCGATTATCGATTAAGAACGTTAGAACAAGCAGAAATCTATCATTATCCACTGGATGCGCAGGCTGAGCGTAACATCGCGCAATACTTTGAACAGCTCACTGTTGCCCCGCGCCATACCAATAAAACCATCACTATCCATCACCGTGACATCCCGACCCGCCATGAGGCGCGCGGCGTGGTGCACTTTGATTTTGCCACCTTATGCCAAGGGGCACGCAGTCAGACCGATTACATGGAGATCGCCCAGTTGTATCACACTGTATTGTTGTCAGAGGTGCAGCAAATGGGGGAAGACGAGAGTGACGCGGCGAGGCGTTTCATTGCATTGATTGATGAATTTTACGAGCGTAATGTGACGGTAATTCTGTCTGCGGAAGTGCATTGGGAACAGTTATATATTGGTCAACGGTTGGCGTTTGAGTTCCAACGCTGCTGTTCCCGTTTGGTGGAAATGCAAAGTCATGATTACTTAGCGCAACCCCACTTGGGGTAGGGGATAAACAGGTTTAGTCCGTCTAAATGGAGATAAAAACCCTGAGATAAGCCCGCTTTTTAGCTCTAAATGGATGAAAGAGAAAAAATCTGATTTTTTTTTCAAAAAAAGGTGATTTTTTCTCCACCCTTCCCTATAATCTTGCGACCCACCGTACCTGTATCGGCAGAAGCCGAGAGTGCCAACCACTCGAAGGGGTGATGACTGGGGCTCTGTACAGATGGAGCATATTCTGCTCCTGTAAAGTGAAACTATTTAATTTTGGGTAATAATTAGCATGAAAACTTTCGTTGCTAAACCAGAAACCGTAAAACGTGACTGGTATGTTGTTGACGCTGAAGGCAAAACTCTTGGTCGTCTAGCAACTGAAATCGCATCTCGTCTACGTGGCAAGCACAAGCCGGAGTACACTCCGCACGTTGACACTGGTGACTACATCGTAGTTATCAATGCTGAGAAAGTAGCAGTAACTGGTGCAAAGCGTACAGATAAAATGTACCACCACCACACTGGCTTCATCGGCGGCCTTAAGTCAATCAGCTTTGATAAGCTAATTGCTAAGAAACCAGAAATGGTTATTGAAACTGCTGTTAAAGGCATGCTTCCTAAAGGTCCTCTAGGCCGTGCAATGTACCGTAAGCTTAAAGTTTACGCTGGTACTCAGCACAACCACGCTGCACAGCAGCCTAAAGTACTAGACATCTAATTGGGAATTATGACAATGGCAGAGAATCAATACTACGGCACTGGTCGCCGCAAGAGCTCAGCTGCTCGTGTTTTCATTAAACCGGGTACTGGCAACATCGTAATCAACAAGCGTAGCATCGAAGAATACTTCGGTCGCGAAACTGCTCGCATGGTTGTTCGTCAGCCACTTGAGCTAGTTGAAATGACTGAGAAACTAGACCTATACATCACTGTTAAAGGTGGTGGTATCACTGGTCAGTCTGGTGCTATCCGTCACGGTATCACTCGTGCTCTTATGGAGCTTGATGAGACTCTACGCCCAGCTCTACGCGCTGCAGGTTACGTTACACGTGACGCACGTAAAGTTGAACGTAAGAAAGTTGGTCTACGTAAAGCACGTCGTCGTCCACAGTTCTCTAAGCGTTAATTATTACGCGCCAGATTTTTCTGGTTACTGTGTACAGAAAGCTCAACCTTCGGGTTGGGCTTTTTTTTGTCTCTTTATTTGTCTTTTTACATTCTCGCAACAATGTCGCCTTTGTCGGGGTATGCACTATGCCTTGCACCGATGGCTGAAAATGACAAAAACGCCCCCATCAACAGTTGTTTGTAACCCACTTTAAAACAAAAAGAACATACCTCTCACATTTGTTGCCAAAAGGTAGCTTTATCTTGTCAAAAAGTAGGCTTTTCTTTATCATTTGGTGTGATAAGCAACAGTTATAAAGCGCCTTGAGTCTGCCAAGATTGCAGGCTCGTCTGTTGCTTTTTTTCGTTGAAAGTTAGCCGCAAGAGCTCCAGGGACGCATAAGGACATAAATAAGAATCCGAGCGGGAGCACATGGGAGAATGTTGGATGAGCAATGCGCCAGTAAGTAAGGGCCGACGCCGCTTCCTGACTGCGACGACTTCGGTTGTTGGAGGCTTAGGGGCCGCTGCGGTCGCTGTGCCTTTTATCAAATCATGGAATCCGAGCGCCAAAGCGAAGGCTGCTGGGGCACCTGTCGAAGTTGATATTAGCAAGTTAGAAGATGGGCAAATGGTCCGCGTTGAATGGCGAGGCAAACCGGTATGGGTTGTCCGTCGTAGTGACGCTATCTTGAGTGAGTTAGGCGGCCATAATGGTCAACTCCGTGATCCGTCCTCGACGGAACCACAGCAGCCTAATTACGCCCAAAATGAATTTCGTTCCGTTAAGCCGGAAATCTTTTTAGCCGTGGGGATCTGTACTCACCTCGGCTGTTCCCCTACCTATTTACCGGACTCGTTCACTGAGCAAGTGAATGGGGTCTCGGCCGGTTTCTTCTGTCCGTGTCATGGTTCTAAATTTGATATGGCAGGGCGCGTTTTTGCAGGCGTACCCGCGCCACTTAACCTGGTTGTCCCTCCGCATGTTTTTGTGGATGACAATACCATTTTAGTGGGTGTCGATGAGGAGGCCGTGTAATGCAAGCATTAGCAGGATGGATTGAAAAACGTCTGCCAGTGATGAATGCCTATAAAAAGCATTTGTCGGAATACCCGATGCCGAAGAACTTCAACTTTTGGTATCTGTTTGGATCGCTGGCGATGTTGGTGTTGGTGAATCAGATCCTGACTGGGATTTGGCTGACCATGAACTATGTGCCGTCAGGTGAGGGGGCGTTTGCCTCTGTGGAATACATCATGCGTGATGTCGAGTACGGTTGGTTATTGCGTTATATGCATTCGACTGGGGCCTCGGCATTTTTTGTGGTGGTGTACCTGCATATGTACCGAGGGTTGATCTACGGCTCTTACCAGAAACCCCGTGAGCTGTTGTGGCTGTTCGGGATGTTGATCTTCTTGGTATTGATGGCAGAAGCCTTTATGGGTTACTTACTGCCTTGGGGCCAGATGTCTTACTGGGGCGCACAGGTGATCATTTCCCTGTTTGGTGCCATTCCGGTGATCGGTGATGATCTGACATTGTGGATCCGCGGTGACTATGTGATCTCCGGCGCGACCCTCAACCGTTTCTTTGCCTTACACGTGATTGCGTTGCCGATTGTCCTCTTACTCTTGGTGGTATTGCACGTCTTGGCGTTGCACGAAGTGGGCTCCAATAACCCGGATGGGATTGAGACCAAGCTGCCAAAAGGCGCCAAAGGTGACGACTACAAAACCCAGTTCTCGTTCCATGAGTACTACAGCAAGAAGTACGACATCATTGACTCAGTTCCTTTCCACCCTTACGGGACGGTGAAGGATTTGGTCGGGGTGGCGATCTTTGCCTTCTTGTTTAGCTACGTGATCTTCTTTAACCCAGAAATGGGCGGTTACTTCCTTGAGCCACCTAACTTTGAAGCCGCGAACCCGTTGAAAACCCCTGAGCATATTGCGCCAGTGTGGTATTTCACCCCGTTCTACGCCATTTTGCGTGCGGTGCCGGATAAGTTACTCGGGGTCATTGCGATGGGCGCGTCCATTGTGGTGCTGTTCCTGTTGCCGTGGCTTGATCGCTGTAAAGTGCGTTCATACCGTTACCGTAGCAAGTTGCACCTGGCGAATATTGTCCAGTTCACGATCAGCTTCGTGGCGTTGGGTATTCTAGGCGCACTGCCTGCGACCGCGACTTACACGTTGCTGGCGCAGATCTTCAGCTTCCTATACTTCATGTTCTTCGTTTTACTGTTCTTCTACAGTAAAAACGAGCCGACGAAACCGCTACCAGAGAGGGTGACATTCAAATGAAAAAGTTGATGATGATCCTTTTTGCTTTGCTGCCATCTTTGGCGATGGCGGCCGGCCCGTCGGTGCCGCTGGATCCGGCCAATAATGATTTGGCCGATAAAGCCTCGTTGCAGCGCGGTGCGCAAACTTTCATGAACTACTGCTTTGGCTGTCATGCCACGCAGTACCAGCGTTATGAACGTATCGCGATGGATCTGGATATTCCGGCGGCGTTGATGAAAGAGCATTTAATCTTTGATCCGAATGCCAAAATCGGGGATTTGATGGTCAATGCCATTCCAACGGAGTACGCCGCAGCCTCGTTCGGTGCACCGGCCCCAGATCTGACCATGGTGGCACGGGTACGCGGAACAGATTGGCTGTACACGTATCTGCGTTCGTTCTATGCCGATCCAAGTCGTCCCTTTGGGGTGAACAATGTGGTGTTCCCAAGCGTGGGGATGCCGCATGTACTCGAAGAGTTGCAAGGGGTGCCGAGCAAAGTCTACGAGACCCGCTTGGTGGATGGCGAAGAAATCCAAGAATATGTTGGGATCAAATCAGATGGCACAGGGGAGCTAAACCAGGAAGAGTATGATGAGGTCGTGCGTGACTTAGTCAACTTCATGGAATACGCCGCCGAACCAATGAAGCTTGAGCGTCAGCGTTTGGGTTATTGGGTGATGGGCTTTATCGTTGTATTCTTTGTACTAACATTACTGTTGAAGAAAGAGTATTGGCGTGATGTCCACTGATCGGGTAATCTAGTGGGTTAGATTCTCGCAATGGGGGCAGGCGCCCCCATTGTTTTTTGTGTATTTAAATATACTGGAGGGGTTAATGGCTGTTGCTGCCAATAAACGCTCGGTGATGACTCTGTATTCTGATGCTTCTGACATCTACAGCCATCAGGTGCGTATCGTACTAGCAGAAAAAGGTGTGAGTGTTGAAATCGAGCTGGTTGATCCAAATAACCTGCCGGAAGATCTACTTGACCTGAATCCGTACAACTCAGTGCCGACCCTGGTTGACCGTGAGCTTGCACTTTATCAAGCAAGCATCATTATGGAGTACTTGGATGAGCGTTTCCCTCATCCGCCATTGATGCCTGTTTATCCTGTTGCTCGCGGCAACAGCCGTTTAATGATGTACCGCATTGAGCGTAACTGGTACACATTGGCTGAGAAAGTGAACAAAGGATCAGCAGACGAAGCTGATAAAGCCCGTAAGCAACTTCGTGAAGAATTGCTGGCGCTTGCTCCTGTGTTCGCTGAGTTCCCTTACTTCATGAGCGAAGAGTTTAGTCTTGTTGACTGTTACTTGGCTCCGCTACTGTGGCGTTTGCCTGAAATGGGTATTGAGCTGACAGGCGCTGGCTCGAAGGAAGTGAAAGCATACATGACACGTGTTTTTGAGCGTGATTCATTCCTTGCTTCACTGACTGAAGCCGAGCGTGAAATGCGTCTGGCTGGACGATAATGCAGATGGACAATATGACACCACGCCGTCCTTATTTGCTGCGTGCATTTTATGACTGGTTGGTGGATAACGATCTGACGCCTCACTTGGTGGTGGACGCGACATTGCCTGGCGTGCGAGTGCCAATGGAATTTGTCAGCGATGGTCAGATTGTCCTGAATATAGCACCACGTGCCGTGGGCAACTTGGAACTGGGTGATGAGGCGATCAGCTTCAGTGCCCGTTTCAGTGGTCGTCCACATTCTGTGCATGTTCCTATGTATGCTGCGTTAGCAATATACGCCCGTGAAAATGGGGCAGGAACCATGTTTGAACCGGAACCGGCTTATGCGGATGGCTCGATTGAGTTTGATGATGAAGACGGGGAAGACGATGACATTGAGATGTCAGTGGTTTCACCATTGGCAGAAGTGACAGAAGAAGCGGAGGATCATTCAGATGATGAGCCACCGCGCCCACGTGGTCGCCCAAGCCTGCGTGTCGTGAAATAAGTGATACCTTGCCAATAAAAAAACGCAGCCTAGGCTGCGTTTTTTCTTTTCTGTTTCTCTGTATATTGCTGCGGTTTACGGCTGTGGGTACTCGAACACCTTCACCACTTTCTTCACCCCAGAAACATTGCGGGTAATATCGGCCGCCACATTGCCTTGGTCGGGCGTGACGTACCCTAATAGATACACCGCTTGGCCTTCTGTGATCACCTTGATGCTGATGTCGCGCAGCCGCTTGCTGGCAATCAATTGGCTTTTCACTTTGGTGGTGATCCAGCTATCTTGGCTGACTTCACCCAGTTGTGGTAGCGGGCGGATCTGCAATTCGTTATACACAAACTGCACATTGGCGATAGCACGCACCTGTTGCTCTAACTGCTGGCTAATATGGCTATCAACTGCCTGACCGACAAGCAACACTTTGCCTTCAACAGACACGGTATTGACGCGCGTCTGGCCATTAAACGGCGGCTTGTTCGCTAACCCTCCGACTTCCATTTCAATTTGCGTATCATGCCATTGCTGCCAGCCGGAGCGGGTATCTGCCGGATCAATGATCGAACAGGCTGAGAGCAGTGGAAAAAGAAAGAGGCACACTAGCCTGCGCCAATTACGGGAAATCATCCTGAATACCTTAAGCGTCGTGGTGAGGGAACAAAACCTTATCAATCAGATCACAGAGACAGTGTACCGTCAGCAGGTGGCCTTCCTGAATACGGGCCGTACGTTGGGAGGGAATACGGATTTCCACATCGTGGATGCCCAGCAAGCCGGCCATCTCACCGCCGTCTTTACCGGTCAGTGCAATGATGGTCATGTCACGGGTCAGTGCCGCTTCCATCGCCTTGATGATGTTTTTACTGTTACCGCTGGTAGACAGCACAAACAGAATATCGCCTGCCTGGCCTAATGCGCGCACCTGCTTCGAGAAGATCTCGTCGTGGTGGTAATCGTTCGCAACGGCTGACAGCGTAACGGTATCCGCCGTCAGTGCCAATGCCGGCAGGCTAGGGCGTTCGGTTTCAAAGCGGTTGATCAGGCAAGAAGCAAAATGCTGAGAGTTCGCCGCCGAGCCGCCATTACCACAGCAGAGGATTTTATTGCCATTGAGCAGGCTTTGCACCATTGCCTGAGTTGCTTTGGATATCGCATCGGGCAGAGCCTCGGCGGCAGCAATTTGGGTTTGGATGCTTTCGGTAAAACTTTCTTTGATGCTCTCTAGCATGGATCAACCTTCTACTAAGGTGTTGGTAAGCCATTCAATTATCGGTGGTGTCCCTGTCAGGGTGACCACATCAAATCGAAATTCGGTGTGTTCAATAGCATGGCCGTGTTTTTGTAGCCAAAAAAAGGCGGCACGTTTCAGCCGTTGCTGTTTGCGCCAGTTTACCGCGTCTGCGCCCGAACCGTAATGGTTGTTTTTACGGAATTTCACCTCAACAAAGACCCAACAGTGACGATCTCGCATGATCAGGTCGATTTCACCACTGCGGCATTGAAAATTGCGTTGGCAGGCAATCAGGCCATGGCGGCAAAGGTATTGCTCCGCCATGGCCTCATAGTGTTGCCCTTGCAGGCGTTTATTGCGCAGGTTCAATACCGTCCCCGGCAAACGTTGCCCAGCTCAATTCACGCTGTACCACACACTGGTTATCCAAGCTCAGTAGGCCCGTGTTACCTTGCGTGGTGTAGTTATCGACCACGCGCATTTGCGGCAATTCCGTGATCATCTTATAAGCATCCATCCCGAAGGCGTGCAAGCGGATCTCGGTGTTATTGCTCTTTGGCCAGAGCTCATCGAAGTTGGTCATGAAGTGTTGGTTAGCATTCACTAACAATGGGATGTCACTGAACTCAATCCCGCGGATGTCCGTGGTATTCACCTTGCGGTTCGGGTAGCTACGTGAGCTTGCGTACAGACGCGGTAGCGTGACGCCCGGGTTCACAGCCACATCAATAAACGGCTTCAACAGCGTCAGTTCATTGATATTGGCAATCATGTACACCGCATCGGTATCACGACGGCTACGTGGCTGGCCTTCCAAACTGTTGGTACCGAGCACCTGCTTCATTTGGTCAATGCGCGCTTGACTGTCGGTTAACCCGAACACGGCAGCGATCTCTTTTTGGATCTGCTGGCGAGAGCTGAACTGACGTTGCGCTGGCGTATTGCCGGTCAGTTGCTGCCATTGCTTGATGAATGCATCACTGACACGTTGACCAAAGCGGTTACCCGGCGCCAGTACCATCGGGAAGCGGTGGCCTTCAGCAAACAAGTGACGGGCTGCTTGCTCGGCTTCTTGCTCAGGCGAGAGCGCAAAGTAGCAGGCATTGCCTTTGTTCATCGTGCTTTGATCCGGTTCGTTCAGCGCCAATAGGGTGATTTGCCCCTTGTTGGCTTGTTGGAACTCAGTGATTTTTTCTTTGCGCAGAGGCCCGATCACCATCTGAACGCCTGTTTGTTGCAGCTTCGCCATGATGGTTGAAATTGACTCTGCTTCCGTGTCGTACACGGTCAGCTCGGTCTCAGCCGCGCGGCCTGAATCATCCAGCATCGCGTTGATGAAGCCATCACGTACCGCTTTACCGGATTGCTCAAAACGGCCAGACAGTGGCAGTAACAGCGCCACGTTGTCGACTTGGGCGATATCTAGAGAAGTAATGGCTTCCAGATCCGCAGGCAAATATTGGTTGGCGGGGTGGTAAGGGTGCTGGGCCAGCCAGTCTTCCACCATGCTTTTCAATTTCGCCGGGCGTTGTGCGTAGGTATTTTTCAGTACCGCTAACTGTACCCAACCACGCAGCACACTTTCATCGTCGCTGAAGGTGAGGGTTTGCAGTTGGTTGTTATTGTACAGCGTAAGGCTCTGCCAGAGCTGCTGCCAGTTTGCCGCTTTTTGTTCAGGGCTGAGGTACTGATCTAATGTGGTACGCTCACGCGCAGCCGCGAGGGGCTGCTGCGTTTGAGCAAACAGTTCTGCACGCAGCATGTGATAGCGGACATACTGGCTCTTGGACAGTGTCCACCAAGGCTGGAAGTTCAGACTGTCGAGTGCCGCTTGTGGCTGACCTTGCTGGTAACGCAGTGTCGCGCGCGCCAGTTGCCATTCCGCCAGCTGGACGGGGCCAAGGTTCATTTGGCTCAAGCGCTGCACTTGCTGTTCTGCTTGCGCCCAGCGGCCTTCCTGAATGAAGGCTTTGAGCGCCAGAATGTGCCAGTTGATGCTTTCTGCACCTTCGCTTGATTCGGCTTTGATCAGATAGTTGGCCGCGGTATCGCTAGCGGCGACGGTGATATCAGTGGCAACGACGGGTTGATCGCTCGTAGAAGCACAGCCTGCCAAAATCACGGCAAGGGCTACAGGGGCGAACAGTCGTGATACACTTTTACGCTTATGGGTAAAATTGAGCATTGAATTCATTCAACTGTGACAAATTACTTTCTATATTAATTGCAGATGAGATCTTAAACAAATGAGTGAGACCAATTCATGCACGGTAGACATCGCAACTTTGTACATCGTCCCAACACCAATTGGTAATTTGGCAGATATTACACAGCGTGCATTGGACGTGTTGGCGAATGTGGACCTGATTGCCGCAGAAGATACGCGCCATACATCCCGGCTACTAACCCATTTTTCGATCTCGACCCGCACCTTTGCGCTTCACGATCATAACGAACAGCAAAAAGCTGACTATTTGATCGAGAAACTACAGGGTGGTACCAGCATTGCCTTAGTGTCGGATGCCGGTACGCCATTGATCAGTGATCCAGGATACCATCTTGTGAACCGTTGTCGTCAGGCGGGGGTTAAAGTTGTGCCGTTACCGGGGCCGTGTGCTGTGATCACCGCGCTCAGTGGGGCAGGCTTACCGTCTGACCGTTTCAGCTTTGAAGGCTTCTTACCGCCGAAAAGCAAAGGCCGCCGTGACCGTTTCCAAGCGTTGGCTGATGATGAACGCACGATGATTTTTTATGAGTCTCCGCACCGTATTACCGAGTCTCTGGCGGATATGCTCGCGGTACTGGGGCCAGACCGTCAGGTGGTGTTAGCCCGTGAGCTGACCAAAACCTACGAAACCATTCATGGCGCCCCCTTGGGTGAGTTGGTGGAATGGATCGCCCAAGACAGCAACCGTACCCGAGGGGAAATGGTGTTGCTGGTGGCCGGTCACCGTGCTGAGAAAGAAGACTTGCCCTCGGAGGCATTGCGCACCGTGGGTCTCTTGACCAAGGAGCTGCCATTGAAAAAAGCGGCCGCATTGGCGGCTGAGATCCACGGCGTGAAGAAAAACGCGCTGTACAAGTGGGGCTTGGAGCATCTCGATTAATTCGAGCGGCACAACAACCCCGACAGACTGAAAGTGCGGTGGGGAATACGAAGAGAGGGTTGCGTTGAAGCGCACTTGGTATGCAGTGGTGCCACGCGAATTGCCCGCATTTGCTGGCTTTTTGAGCACATCTGCATTGAGGGGCTTTTTTCACTGGTAACGGCGTGCCAAGTCTTATACAATCCGCGCCTGAGTTGGCCAAGGTAATCGCTGCTTCGTTGATGTCCTTCGGGAGACTGACGAGGGGGAGGAAAGTCCGGGCTCCATAGGGCAGGGTGCCAGATAACGTCTGGGGGGCGCGAGCCTACGACCAGTGCAGCAGAGAGTATACCGCCGATGGCTCATTCTTCGGAATGATGCACAGGTAAGGGTGAAAGGGTGCGGTAAGAGCGCACCGCGCGGCTAGTAATAGTTCGTGGCACGGTAAACTCCACCCGGAGCAAGACCAAATAGGTCCCTAATGGCGTGGCCCGCGTTGGGGACGGGTAGGTTGCTTGAGCCTGTGAGTGATTGCAGGCCTAGAGGAATGGTTACCACCGCGCAAGCGGATACAGAACCCGGCTTATATGGCCAACTCACCACTTTCAGTATAAAAGGTGATGCGATGCTTCTTCGGAGGTGACGCATTGCCTTTTATCGTATTCAGCCCCTCAAAAATTTCCCCGCCGTTTTTGCTCGAATGACATATCGGTGCTAAATATCAATAGATTGTTAGAAATGTGGGTGCTGGCTTGACATCTTTTTTGTCAAATACGTACACTTTGCCATGGGAATTTGCGGCAAATGCTATTAAAACGGCATTTTAAAGGCTTAAGCTGCTGAATTTCTTTCCTAATATATGTTTACGTCTGGCCGTCGGCTACCTCCTTTATGGTTTGGCGGGCTTTCACAAGAGCTGAATGAATCCTTATGTCTGAACAGTTTGCGCACGTCTCCGTCTTACTTCATGAATCCGTTGATGGGTTGGCGATTAAGCCCGATGGTATCTATATCGATGGTACTTTCGGCCGCGGTGGTCACAGCCGCTTGATTCTTTCTCAGTTAGGCGAAAACGGTCGTCTTTACAGTATTGACCGTGATCCACAGGCGATTGCGGAAGCTGCAAAAATTACTGATCCACGCTTTAATATCATCCATGGTCCGTTCTCGGGCATGGAAAAATACATGGAAGAGCGTGATTTGATCGGCCGTGTGGATGGCGTGCTGCTTGATTTGGGTGTGTCATCGCCTCAGTTGGACGATGCTGAGCGTGGCTTTAGCTTCATGCGTGACGGTCCGTTGGACATGCGTATGGACCCAACCTCTGGCCAATCGGCGGCTGAATGGCTGGCGCATGCAGAAGCTGACGACATTTCGTGGGTACTGCGTGAGTTCGGTGAAGAGCGTTTTGCCAAGCGTATTGCGAGTGGCATTGTTGAATACCGTGAAAACGCAGAGAACGAGCCGTTAACGCGCACGACCCAATTGGCGAAGCTAATTTCTGACGTGTCACCGTTCCGAGATAAACACAAGCACCCTGCTACGCGTAGCTTCCAAGCTATTCGTATCTACATCAACAGTGAGTTGGATGAGATCGAAACGGCACTGAACGGGGCGATGCATGTGCTGGCGCCAGAAGGCCGCTTGTCGGTGATCAGTTTCCACTCGCTGGAAGACCGCATGGTGAAGCGTTTTATTCGTAAGCAAAGCAAAGGGCCAGACGTGCCTGCCGGTTTGCCGCTGACGGAAGCGCAGATCAAAGCGCTAGGATCAGCGTCGTTGAAAGCCGTGGGTAAAGCCATCAAACCAAGCCGTAATGAAGTGGGTGAGAACGCGCGTTCTCGCAGCTCGGTATTGCGTCTGGCTGAGCGTCTGTAGCCCTATGAAAACAGCACCGGAACCTTCAGACAATCTTGCTAAAATCATTGGCAAGGATCTCCTGACCATCGGGCGGATTCCGCTTTTCCTCTTGGTTCTGGTGTTGTGCTCTGCTGTTGGGGTGGTCTTGATCACTCACAACTCCCGCCAATTAATTGCCCATCAAGAACAGTTGCTGATCGAGCGTGATCAGCTCGATATCGAATGGCGCAACCAAATTCTCGAAGAAAATTCACTGGCTGAGCATAGCCGCATTGAGCGCTTGGCCGAGGACGAAATGCAAATGCATCGTCCATCCCGCGACAGTGAAGTCATTGTGCAGTAATGAAATTGAAGACTCTATTAAAGCGTTCATCCAAACAAAATCAGCGTCGCCAGAAAGCGCCACCGGCATTCATTCCGTGGCGCTTTACTGTCATTTGTGGGTTTGTCGTCTTGGCGCTGATGGCATTGATCGGGCGTGCGGCCTATATCCAAGTGTTGGAGCCCGGCAAATTGATCCAGGAAGGCGACATGCGTTCGCTTCGGGTCAAAGCCATGCCGTCTGCCCGTGGGATCATTTCCGACCGTAACGGCGAGCCGCTGGCCGTCAGTGTGCCTGTGCAGGCCGTGTGGGCCGATCCGGTCCAGATCTTCAAAGATGGAAAGCAGCTACAACGTGAACGCTGGTATGCGCTGGCGGATGTGTTGGGCTTAGATCGTCAGGAACTGTTGGCACGCTTAGAGGCCAACAAAAAGCGCCGCTTTATTTATTTACAACGTCAGGTGAGCCCGGCGATGGCCGCGTATGTCGGCAAGCTGAAGCTGCCCGGCATTGGACTAAAAGACGAATCACGCCGCTTCTATCCGGCAGGGGAAGTCAGTGCCCACCTGATTGGTGTTACAGGCATTGACAGCCACGGTCTGGAAGGGGTGGAGCGCACCTATGACGGTTGGCTGACCGGCGAACCGGGCCGACGTACGGTACGTAAAGATCGCTACGGTCGCGTGGTGGAAAATATCTCCCTGAAGCAGCGTGAACCGGGCAAACCGTTGAGTTTGAGTATCGATCAGCGTTTGCAGGCGGTGGCGTACCGTGCCGTGAAGCAAGCGGTCGCGGACTATCAAGCCACGTCGGCCTCGATTGTGATGGTGGATGTGCGTACCGGTGAAGTGTTGGCCATGGTCAATGCCCCATCCTATAACCCCAATAACCGTGAACAACTGCAAAGTTACCGCATGCGTAACCGCGTGATCACCGATGCGATGGAGCCGGGATCCACCATTAAACCGTTTGTGGTGTTGGCTGCGCTGGAAAATGGCGTAGCGGATGAAAATACCGTGATTGATACTGGCAATGGTTTGATGCAGATCGGCGGTAGCCGCGTGCGTGATGTTTCTCGCGTTGGTAAAGCAAACCTTGCTCGAATTTTACAAAAATCCAGTAATATAGGCGTCAGTAAGTTGTCACTGGCGATGCCGATTGATGCCGTGTTGGGCATGTACAGCAGCGTGGGATTGGGTGATGCCTCCGGGATCAACTTGATCGGTGAGGCGCAGGGTTTCTTCCCGGATCGCCGCCGCTGGTCTGACTTTGAACGTGCCACACTCGCGTTTGGTTACGGTATCTCCGTGACGCCGATCCAATTGGTGCGCGCGTACGCCACGCTCGGTGCGATGGGGATGAGTCGACCGTTGTCGATCCTCAAAACCGAGTCCGTGGTACCGGGACGACAGGTCGTCTCGGCGGAGGAAACACGTAAGCTTTTGAATATGCTAGAAACGGTCACCCACAAAGAAGGCAGTGCGAAACGTGCTGCGGTACCGGGTTATCGTGTGGGTGCTAAAACCGGTACGGCGAAAAAGGCCGTGGCGGGGGGCTACAGCGATGAATACATTGCGATGACGGCGGGTATTGCCCCGATCAGTGAGCCTCGTTTGGCCATGGTCGTGGTCGTTAACGAACCGCAAGGGGATAAATATTACGGTGGTGCGATTGCTGCGCCGATTTTCTCTGAAGTGATGGAAAGTGCCCTACAAATTTTAAATATCCCGCCGGATGCGGGCACCCTCGAAGAATTGAACCTCGTGAACCATAGAGATCATACCGATGCCGGAACTTAAGCAACAGACTCAACTTGGCGCGTTGTTGGCGCCATGGCTCCATGGACAGGTGTTACCACCGTCCTTGTCGGCATTCTCCGTGAGTGGCATGATCTTAGACAGCCGCCGCGTGCAATCCGGTGACCTGTTTGTCGCCGTGAAAGGCCACAGTGTTGATGGACGTCAGTTTATTGCCAAAGCGATTGAAAACGGCGCTGCTGCCGTCCTGACGCATACCGATGACGAAACGTTTTTCCTGACAGAGCAAGGCGGCGTCGCCGTGATTGCACTGCCACATCTTAATACGCAGCTCTCTGCGATTGCCAAACGCTTTTACGGCGCGCCGGATGAAGCCCTTGAGTTGATCGCTGTCACCGGCACCAACGGCAAAACCACCATTAGCCAGTTACTCGCACAGTGGGCAAATTTGATTGGCCATCAGGCGGGCGTCATGGGCACCACTGGTAACGGCTTGCTTGGGCAGATTGTGCCAGCGGCAAACACCACCGGTAGTGCGATTGAGATCCCGCTTGTGCTGGCAGAGATGGTGCAGCAAGGCGCCGATTATGCCGCGATGGAAGTGTCCTCGCATGGGTTGGTGCAGGGGCGCATTAGCGCGTTGCAGTTCCAGGCCAGTATCTTCACCAATTTAAGCCGTGATCATCTTGATTATCATGGCGATATGGCCAGCTATGCCGAGGCCAAGAAAACCCTGTTTACCGCCCATCAGTGCGGTGTGGCCATTATCAATGCTGACGATACCGTCGGACGTGAGTGGTTGCACACCTTGCCAGAAGCCGTGGCCGTCGCCCAAGACAAAGCCCACCTTGAAGGCCTGACCGGGCCCGCTTTGTGGCTGGAGCAGGTTCACTACAGCACCCAAGGGGTGACGGTACGCTTTGACTCTAGTTGGGGCGCTGGCGAGTTGAGTGCGCCATTGGTGGGCGCCTTCAATGTGATGAACCTGATGTTGGCCTTAGCGACCTTGCTGGCAACGGGGCGACCTCTTGCCCCCTTGCTGGCGAGTGCGCCGCAGTTGACGGCAGTCACCGGTCGCATGGAAGTTTTTCAAGCCCCTGACAAACCTATGGTTGTGGTTGATTATGCTCATACGCCAGATGCCTTGGAAAAAGCATTGCAGGCATTGCGCGTCCATTGTGATGGTCAATTGTGGTGTATTTTTGGTTGCGGCGGTGATCGCGACACCGGTAAGCGTCCGATGATGGCGCAGATCGCCGAACAGTTAGCGGATCGTGTGATTTTGACCGATGACAATCCCCGCAGCGAAGATCCTGCCGCCATTATGGCGGATATGCTGGCTGGCTTGACCGCACCAGAAACGGCCGCTGTCGTGCACGACCGCGCGCAGGCCTGTGAGTGGGCATTTACCCATGCTGGCGCAAACGACATCATTTTGGTGGCGGGCAAAGGGCATGAGGATTATCAAATTCTGGCGGATCGCACCATCCATTATTCGGATCGCGAAACGGCACAAGCATTACTGGAGACGCACGCATGATTCAGGTTTCACTTTCCCACCTTGCTCGCGTATTAGCGGGCGAGTTGGTTGGCGACGATGCCGTGATTGATGCGGTATCGACCGATACCCGTCAGATTGGCGATCGTACCGTCTTTATTGCCCTGAAAGGCGAGCGTTTTGATGCGCATGATTTTTGTCAAACGGCACTTGAGAATGGCGCAGTGGCCTTGTTGGTTAGCCAGCACTTACCGGTGGCCTTGCCACAGGTGGTGGTGGCAGACACGCATGCGGCGTTAGGCCAATTAGGGGCATGGCTAAAAGCGACCATGGAAACCGAGCATGGCCTGACGACGCTGGCGCTGACCGGCAGTTGCGGAAAAACCACCGTCAAAGAGATGGTGGCCGCGATTTTGGCGGAGAAAGGCAAGGTACTGGCGACGGCCGGTAACTTTAACAATGATATTGGCGTGCCGCTGACCTTATTGCGCCTGACCCCGACCGATGAGTTTGCGGTGATCGAACTGGGGGCGAACCACCAGAACGAGATCGCTTATACCACCCATTTGGTGAAACCGCGTGTGGCATTGGTGAATAATCTGGCGGCCGCTCACCTTGAAGGATTTGGTTCACTGGCTGGTGTGGCGAAAGCCAAGGGGGAAATTTTTGAAGGGCTGACGGGCGATAACGCCACGGCCATCATCAATCTGGATTCCCATTCTCAAGCGACTTGGCAGCCATTGCTGGCCAACCATGCGTTGGTGACCTTCTCTGCCACGCAAAAAAATGCTGATTTTTCTGCTGATGACATAATTATTAACAGTCTTGGCCGTGCATGTTTTACAATGCGCACCCCTTCAGGATCGTTTCCTGTCAGCTTAACGATTGCTGGTCAGCATAACGTGTCTAACGCGTTAGCTGCGGCGGCGATGGCCATGGCGGTTGGTGCGACACCGGCGCAAGTACAAGCCGGTTTGGGGCAAGTGACCAGTGTGAAGGGGCGGGTCGACATTACCGAACCGCGCGCGAATTTGCGCCTGATCGATGATACCTACAATGCCAGCGTGGCTTCCGTGAAAGCGGCGATCGATTTACTCGACAGTTTTGCCGGTCAACGTTGGTTCATCTTCGGTGACATGGCGGAATTGGGCGATGACAGTGATGCTTTGCACCGTGAAGTGGCAGAGCATGCACAAGATCGCGGCTTGGCGGTCATGACGTTTGGACGTGCAAGCCACGTGGTGAGCGCGCTGAACGGCGGCCGTCATTTTGACAATAAAGCGGAGTTGATTGCGGCGTTACAACAGCAACTCGACTCACAACTCAATGAACATAACCTCCAAGTGACAGTGTTGGCAAAAGGGGCGCGTAGCGCTCGCATGGAAGATGTGATTGTCGCACTGCAGGAACAAGAAGCATGATTTACTGGTTAGCCGACTTACTAGAACCGACTTTTCCTTTTTTCCGTCTGTTTGAATACCTGACGTTCCGCGCCATCATCAGTATCTTAACGGCACTGATGATTTCGTTATGGATGGGCCCACGTTTGATCGCTCGTTTGCAGATGTTGCAGATCGGTCAGGTGGTTCGCCATGATGGGCCTGAATCGCATTTCAGCAAACGTGGTACACCGACGATGGGCGGGATCATGATCCTCGCTGCGATTGCGATCACCGTCTTGTTATGGGCTGATCTCAGCAACCCGTATGTCTGGGCTGTGCTGGTGGTGATGCTCGGCTTCGGCGCTGTCGGTTTTGTCGATGATTACCGCAAAGTGGTACGCAAAAATACCGATGGCCTGATCGCGCGGTGGAAATATTTCTGGCAGTCCGTGATTGCGCTGGGCGTGGCGTTTGCCCTGTACGTGCATGGTCAAGATACGGTGGCGACGCAATTGGTGGTGCCGTTCTTTAAAGACGTGATGCCGCAGCTGGGTCTGTTCTACATTGTTTTCACTTACTTTGTGATTGTCGGTACCAGTAACGCGGTGAACCTGACCGATGGCTTGGATGGCTTGGCCATCATGCCGACCGTGATGGTCGCGGGCGGTATGGCATTCATTGCGTGGGCAACCGGCAATGTGAACTTTGCTGAATACCTGCACATTCCGTATTTGAAAGACGCCAGTGAACTGGTGGTGGTGTGTACGGCGATTGTCGGCGCAGGCTTGGGCTTCTTATGGTTTAACACCTACCCAGCACAAGTGTTTATGGGCGATGTCGGCTCATTAGCATTGGGTGGCGCACTCGGCACGATTGCGGTACTGGTACGTCAAGAACTGCTATTGGTGTTGATGGGCGGTGTGTTCGTGATGGAAACCGTGTCAGTGATCCTGCAGGTCGGTTCTTATAAGCTGCGTGGCCAGCGTATTTTCCGCATGGCACCGATCCATCACCATTATGAATTAAAAGGTTGGCCAGAGCCGCGCGTGATTGTGCGTTTCTGGATCATTACATTGATGCTGGTACTGATTGCACTGGCGACATTGAAGGTACGATAAATGAAAGGCTTAGGTGGCGTAAATAAGGTTGTTGTGATTGGGCTGGGTATGACGGGGCTTTCCGTTGTGCATCACCTGATGCGACTGTCCCCGTCCTTGGATATTAAAGTGATTGATACCCGAGACACGCCACCCGGCCATGACCAGTTGCCTGCGACGGTCGCCTTGTGCTGCGGCCAGTGGGATATGGACTGGTTGCTTGCCGCTGACATGATCGTCGCGAGCCCGGGCATTGCGCTGGCGACACCGGAGTTGCAAGCGGCGGCGCATGCCGGTGTCGAGATCGTTGGTGACATCGAATTGTTTGCCCGTGCGGTGGATAAGCCAGTGGTCGCGATTACCGGCTCTAACGGCAAAAGCACGGTGACCAGTTTGGTCGGTGAAATGGCCAAAGAAGCCGGGATCAACGTCGGCGTCGGTGGCAACATCGGTTTTGCGGCGTTGGATATGCTGGTAGAACAACACGATCTTTACGTGTTGGAGCTGTCCAGCTTCCAGCTTGAAACCACGTCTTCATTGGCACTGAAAGCGGCGGTGTACCTGAATTTATCCGAAGATCATATGGATCGCTACCCGGGCGGTTTACGCCAGTACAGCGAAGCCAAAATGCGCATCTTCAATCACGCAGAGCGAGTGGTATTCAACCGTGATGATCGGGCGACCCAGCCAGATATTAATACGGCGATGACCAGCTTTGGCTTTGATGATCACGCTTACGGTCTGGTTTCCGTGGACGGTCGTGAATGGCTGGCGATTGATGGTCAGCCGTTGATGCCGGCCAATGATATCGCGTTGGTCGGTCGTCATAACGTGGCAAACAGCTTAGCGGCGCTGGCATTGGCCGATGCGGTAGACATTGATCGTGATGCAGCATGTCGCGCATTGCGTCGCTACCAAGGACTCGCGCACCGCTGCCAGTTGGTGGTGAACCATGCGGGTGTGCGCTGGGTCAATGACTCGAAAGCCACCAACCTCGCCAGTACAGAGGCAGCCCTTAAAGGCTTAAACCTTGAGGGAACCTTGCACTTGTTGGTGGGCGGTGACGGCAAAGGCGCGGATTTTTCTGCGTTGTCCCCGATCTTGGCGGCGATGGATGTGCGCTTATATTGCTTTGGTCGTGATCGTGATGCGTTTTTGCCATTGGCCGCGCATAGCGTGGCGGTGGAGACGCTAGCGGACGCCACGGCACTGGCCGCAGCCCAGGCGCGCCAAGGCGACATGATCATGCTCTCGCCCGCGTGTGCGAGTCTGGATCAGTTTGCGAACTTCATGGCGCGCGGTGACGCGTTTGTTGAGCAAGCGAAAGTGCTGCAATACCGCATTGGTGAGACACACTGATGCGAGTGGCAATCAAAGACGCGTTCAGCGCGTTTTTCGGTGGCGTGTCCGATTGGCTGACCAAGCCCGCGGCGCAGGCACCGTACGATCGTCAATTGGTGTGGATTGCATTGGCACTGATGATCACCGGCTTGGTGATGGTGACCTCGGCCTCGGTGCCTGTCGCGACGCGACTGACGGATTTCCCTTTTTACTTTGCCTTGCGTCATGCGCTGTTTCTGACACTGTCGCTGTGCTTGGCGTCGATGGTGGTGATGATCCCGCTGGATGACTGGCGCAAACACAGTTGGTGGATGTTGTTAGGGTCCGGTTTTTTGTTGATTGTGGTGCTGGTCGTCGGCAGCTCCGTCAACGGGGCATCGCGTTGGATCCCGCTCGGACCGTTTAACCTGCAGCCAGCAGAGTTGACTAAACTGACGCTCTTTATTTATCTCGCCGCGTATCTGGTGCGCCAATACGAGCAAGTGCGAGAAAGTTTCTTGGGCTTTATCAAACCATTGGTGATCCTGTTTATCTTGGGGGTGCTCTTGTTGGCACAACCCGATCTCGGCTCATCCGTTGTTATGTTTGTGACCGTGATTGGTATGCTCTTTATTGCGGGCGCTAAAATCTTGCCGTTCATGGTCATGCTGGCACTGGCCGTGGTCGGCATTGGCTTGCTGATCATTTTTGAACCTTACCGTTTACGTCGTGTGACCTCCTTTATGGATCCGTGGGATGATCCGTTTGGCAGTGGCTACCAGTTGACGCAGTCACTGATGGCGTTTGGCCGTGGCGAATGGTTCGGGCAAGGATTAGGGAACTCGATTCAAAAACTGGAATACTTGCCGGAAGCCCACACGGACTTTGTTTTCTCCGTATTGGCGGAAGAGGTGGGGCTGGTTGGGGTCACCGTTGTCTTATTGCTGATTTTCTCCTTGGTGGCAAAAGCACTGATCATTGGCCGCCGTTGCCTGCAAACGGAGCAGTTGTTCGGGGGCTTTCTCGCTTTTGGCTTTGCGTTCTGGTTTGCCTTCCAGTCACTGGTGAATGTCGGTGCGGCAGCGGGCATGGTGCCGACCAAAGGCTTGACCCTACCATTGATCAGTTACGGTGGTTCCAGTTTATTTATTATGGCGACCGCGGTCGCGATTTTGATCCGGATTGATTTCGAGCAGCGATTGGCTGCCAAGAATATGCCGGAGCCGACAACAGAAGAACCAAACAATGAACAAGAATAAACGCTTGCTTGTGATGGCAGGAGGCACCGGTGGCCATGTTTTTCCGGGGCTGGCCGTCGCGAAGCAGTTGCAGCAAGAAGGCTGGGAAATCCGCTGGTTAGGCACGGCTGATCGCATGGAAGCTGACTTAGTGCCGAAACACGGCATCGAGATTGATTTCATCAAAGTCAAAGGCCTGCGCGGGCAGGGCATTGTGCGCTTACTGGCGGCACCGTTTAAAATTATCAGTGCCATTTTTCAGGCGCGTCGCTACATCAAAGCGTGGCAGCCGGATGCGGTGCTGGGTATGGGCGGCTATGTCAGCGGCCCGGGTGGGGTGGCGGCGTGGTTGTCGGGGGTGCCGGTTATTTTGCATGAGCAAAACGCGGTGGCAGGCCTGACAAACCAGTGGCTGTCACGCATTGCCAGCGGTGTGCTGCAAGCCTTTCCGGGCGCCTTTGCGGGCCGTGATGTGGTCGGGAATCCGGTCCGTCAGGATGTGGTGGCACTGGCGCCGCCAGCGGAGCGCTTTGCGGGGCGTGAAGGCCCTATCCGCGTGTTAGTGATGGGGGGCAGCCAAGGCGCGCGCATTCTGAATCAGACCCTGCCAAAAGTGGCAGAGTTACTGGGCGATCGCGTGACGATTTGGCATCAAGCCGGTAAAGGCGCACAGGCCGAGACCGAGCAAGCGTATCGTGAACACACCGCATTGCCTCACAAGGTCACCGAATTTATTGATGATGTCGCGAGCGCGTATGCGTGGGCTGACATCGTGGTATGCCGTTCAGGCGCGTTAACCGTATCTGAATTATCGGCGGCCGGTCTGGGCGCTATTTTTGTGCCTTTCATGCATAAAGATCGCCAACAGGCATTGAATGCCGATCATTTGGTGCAGTGTGGTGCTGCTTTGATGATTGAGCAGCCGGATCTGACCGTAGGCGGGTTAGCCGCCGAATTAGAACAATTAGACCGTGCGCACTTGCAAACCATGGCGCAAGCCGCACGTGATGCCGCGATCATTGATGCCGACAGCCGTGTTGCTGACGTGATTAAATCGCTAGCTAAGCATTAAGACGAGACAAAGTGATGAGTAAACTGGATAACCAACAACTAGCAAAAATTCGAACCATGGTGCCAGAGATGCGCCGCGTAGAGCGTATTCACTTTGTGGGTATCGGTGGTGCCGGTATGAGTGGCATCGCAGAAGTTTTGGTGAATGAAGGTTACCGGATCAGCGGATCTGATCTGGCGCCCAATCTCGTGACCCAGCGCCTAGAAAGCAAAGGCGCGTCGATCTTCTTTGGCCATCAGGCGGGGAATGTTGAAGGGGCGAGTGTGGTGGTGGTCTCGACGGCCATTGATCAAGAAAACCCTGAGCTGGTGGCAGCACGCGAACAGCGTATTCCTGTGGTTCGCCGTGCCGAAATGCTGGCAGAGCTGATGCGCTACCGTCACGGTATTGCGATTGCCGGTACACACGGTAAAACCACGACAACCGCACTGGTTACCCAGATTTACTCAGAAGCCGGTCTCGATCCTACGTTTGTTAACGGTGGCTTAGTGAAAAGCGCAGGCACCAATGCGCGCCTAGGGTTAAGCCGTTACCTGATTGCTGAAGCCGATGAAAGTGATGCCTCTTTCTTACACCTGCAACCGATGGTGTCAGTGGTCACTAACATCGAAGCGGATCACATGGATACCTACGGCGGCGACTTTGAAGTCTTGAAGCAAACCTTCGTGGACTTCCTGCATAACCTACCATTCTACGGTCTGGCGGTCGTCTGTGTGGATGATCCCGTGGTACGCGAACTGTTGCCTCGCATCGGTCGTCCGGTGATCACGTACGGATTTGCCGAAGATGCTGATGTGCGTTTGGTGGATTACCATCAATGCGGTCAACAGGGGCATTTCACTATCTTACGTAAAGACAAACCTGCGCTGGCAGTCACCCTGAATATGCCGGGTAAACACAACGCCCTGAATGCAACGGCAGCGGTGGCGGTGGCAACAGAAGAAGGCGTGGAAGACCGTGCGATCATTCAAGCCTTAGTGGAGTTCCAAGGTACGGGTCGTCGTTTTGACCATTTAGGTGATTTCGATACCGGTAACGGTAACGTAATGCTGGTGGATGACTATGGCCATCACCCAAGTGAAGTGGATGTGACCATTCAAGCCGCACGTGCCGGTTGGCATGATAAGCGTTTGGTCATGGTGTTTCAGCCACACCGTTACAGCCGTACGCGCGATCTGTATGACGATTTTGCCAATGTCTTAGAGCAGGTGGATGTGCTGGTGATGCTGGATGTGTACGCCGCCGGTGAAACGCCGATCGCGGGGGCTGATGGCCGTGCGCTGTGCCGTACCATTCGCGGGCGCGGTAAGATTGATCCGATTTTTGTGCCGAACACAGAAGCACTACCGGCAGCATTGGCCAATATTCTGCAAAATGATGATTTAGTTCTGACACAAGGTGCCGGTGATGTAGGCAAAATTGCCCGCCAGTTGGCTGACATGAAGCTGAATGTCGCAGAGATGCGCCAGCACTAAGATCCCAACCAGCGCACGATTTACGGTATCTATATTGCATATAATTTATGCTTTGAGCATATAATTAATGTAAAGTCCACGTTCGATACCGTTTTTCGTGGACTTTGCTCTCAGGAATCGCAATACAGGTGTTGGAGAGCTTGAACTTGCTCGGTATAATCTGTCAACTTTACCCAGCATAATTGAACGATATTTGAAGATAAGACCTCAATCATGGTTATTTCTGGGTAATTATCGGCTATTTAATCAAGGTTAAACTAATTATGGCTGATAGTGTCTTAAAAAGAATACCGTCGATCCCGCCTTGTGCCCGTAAGCATTGGGGCGGGATCGGATTTTTTCTCTTTGTGATTGGCTTTGTGGTGTGGCTGTTTAGCGCCGCCATACAGTGGATGACGGACGCGAATCGGCTGCCGTTATCACAGCTGGTGATCCAAGGGGAATTGCACTACCTGACGCCCAATGATGTGCGAACAGGGATCCAAAAGCTTGATCACCTCGGCAGTTTCATGACGCAGAATGTCGATGACATTCAGCACGTTTTAGAAGCGATGCCGTGGGTTGCGCAAGCCGCAGTACGCAAACAATGGCCCGATACACTCAAAGTGTACTTGGTCGAACAACAGCCTGTGGCGTCTTGGGATAACCAGTTCTTGGTCAATCCCGACGGTGTCGTGTTTACCGCACCGATGGCACAAGCCGGACAAAATTTAGTGGCATTGTCAGGGCCTGATGGCTCGAGCCAGGAAGTGCTGACGGTGTGGCGAGAAATGCAACCGATGTTACAACGGGCAGGGTTTGATATTGCTCAGCTTGCATTAAACGAACGGCGAGCCTGGCGTGTTTGGTTAACAAACGGCATCAGGCTTGAACTGGGGCGCAGTGAGCGAATGGAGCGATTAGAGCGCTTCATCAGCTTGTCCCCGGAATTGGAGCAGCAGGGAAAAGCCATCGAGTACGTAGACTTGCGCTATGACACAGGGGCCGCTGTCGGCTGGGTGACCGACCCAGATACACACAACAGCAAGTAGTCCCGGCTTGTCCGTAAACCTGTTTGGTTTAATCGAACAAATAAGAGCGTACGCTAATGACGAAGGCAGCAGATAAAAAACTGATAGTCGGCCTAGATATTGGCACTTCCAAAGTCTGTGCTTTGGTCGGGGAAATCTTACCTAATGGTGAAGTCAACGTCATAGGGGAAGGCAGTAGTCCATCGAATGGAATGGACAAAGGCGGTGTGAACGATCTTGAATCGGTTGTAAAGTCGGTACAAGGCGCGATCAACAAAGCTGAACTCATGGCTGACTGCCAGATCACCTCGGTATATTTGTCATTATCAGGCAAGCATATTCGTTGCCAGACAGAAGAAGGCATGGTGCCGATTTCTGACAAAGAGGTAACGCAAGACGACGTTGATAATGTTATCCATACAGCGAAGTCAGTAAAAATCAGTGATGAACATAAAGTTTTACATGTAATCCCTCAAGAATTTGCTATTGATTACCAAGAGGGAATTAAAAACCCGGTGGGTTTATCGGGGGTACGCATGGAGGCCAATGTTCATCTGATCACGTGTCACAATGATATGGCACGCAATATTGTGAAAGCGGTTGAGCGCTGTGAACTGAAAGTTGACCAGTTAATTTTCTCTGGGTTAGCGGCCAGTTATGCAGTACTTACCCCGGACGAGCGTGAGCTCGGCGTGTGTGTCGTTGATCTAGGTGGCGGCACCATGGACATTGCCGTATGGACAGGGGGCGCGCTACGACATGCCGCAGTGATCCCTTATGCCGGTAATGTTGTGACCAGTGATATTGCTTATGCCTTTGGCACCCCATTGGGGGATGCGGAAGAGATTAAAGTGAAATATGGCTGTGCATTGAGTGAGTTAGTGAACAAAGACGCGAAGGTCGATGTCCCGAGTGTTGGCGGTCGCCCTTCTCGTAGTTTGCAAAGCCAAACGTTAGCGGAAGTGATAGAGCCTCGCTACAGTGAATTGCTGGGGCTCGTTAATCAGAAGCTCATCGAAGTACAAGAACAACTGCGTAATGCGGGGGTAAAACACCAGTTAGCGGCAGGTATTGTCTTAACCGGTGGGGCGGCACAAATGGAAGGATTGGTGGAATGCGCAGAGCGTGTCTTCAGCAATCAAGTCCGGGTCGGTTTGCCACTGGATGTGACCGGACTGACCGAGCACGTTCAATTCCCGCACTATGCGACGGCAGTAGGTTTACTGCATTACGGAAAGGATAGTCAGACATTTGATGGCAGTGACATTGAACCGAAACGCTCTGTTTCTGGTTTATTCACCAAAGTTAGTGGCTGGTTTAGCAAAAATTTTTAGAACCTGATGCGAACAGGATGGACGGAGAGAACACATGTTTGAACCGATGATGGAAATGTCTGACGAAGCGGTAATTAAGGTCATTGGCGTTGGCGGCGGCGGCGGTAATGCTGTCGATCACATGGTACGTGAGTCAATTGAGGGTGTTGAGTTTATTACCGTGAATACGGATGCTCAGGCCCTACGTAAAAGCAGTGTCAGCACGGTAATTCAGATCGGTGGCACGATCACGAAAGGTCTGGGTGCAGGCGCGAATCCACAAGTGGGTCGTGACTCCGCACTGGAAGACCGTGAAGCCATCAAAGCAGAGCTACAAGGCTCTGATATGATCTTCATTGCAGCAGGCATGGGGGGCGGTACCGGTACCGGTGCGGCACCAATCATTGCTGAAGTAGCGAAAGAACTGGGCATTTTGACGGTAGCGGTGGTCACAAAACCATTTAGCTTTGAAGGCAAAAAGCGCATGGCATTCGCGGAACAAGGGATCGAAGAGCTGTCAAAGCACGTCGATTCATTGATCACCATTCCTAACGAGAAGCTGCTGAAGGTCCTTGGCCGTGGCATTACCTTGTTAGACGCTTTCGCAAAAGCTAACGACGTATTGAAAAATGCGGTTCAAGGCATTGCGGAGCTGATCACGCGCCCTGGTATGATTAACGTCGACTTTGCTGACGTACGTACCGTCATGTCTGAAATGGGTCATGCGATGATGGGCAGTGGCGTGGCGACCGGTGATGACCGTGCGGAAGAAGCGGCTGAAATGGCGATTTCTAGCCCATTGCTAGAAGACATCGACTTGGCGGGCGCGCGTGGTGTGTTGGTTAACATCACGGCCGGTATGGACATGCGTCTTGACGAGTTCGAGACAGTGGGTAATACCGTGAAAGCCTTCGCATCAGATAACGCGACCGTTGTGATTGGTACCTCTCTGGATCCGGACATGACTGATGAACTACGTGTGACCGTAGTGGCGACCGGTATCGGTAAAGAGTGCAAGCCTGATATCACGTTAGTGACATCATCAAAGCCTGTTCAGGCAGTAGCACAGGATAAACCTGTTGCTGCGCCAGTGGTTGAAGATGCGAAGCCACAAACGCCAGCACCATCGGCGTCTGTTGCTGACTCTGCAGGCCAGGCAACGGCAGCAAAAGCCAAGCCACAAGCTGATCACGATTACCTCGATATCCCTGCGTTCTTGCGTAAGCAAGCCGACTGATCAATGTAATTGATTTGGGAAATTGGTCACAAAGTGATATGATATCGGTCCTTGTTCTTATTTTTTGCAAGGATCTGGGCCGATATTTAGGCAAAACAATAGTTGAGAAAAGCAGATGATCAGACAACGTACACTGAAAAGCATTGTGCAAACGACTGGGGTGGGTCTTCACTCTGGGCGTAAAGTCACGCTTATTCTTCGTCCGGCTGCTGCCAATACAGGGGTGATTTATCGCCGTACAGACCTAAATCCACCTGTTGATTTTCCAGCAGATGCGAGTTCTGTGCGCGACACCATGTTATGTACCGCCCTCGTGAACGAGTCAGGGGTGCGTATCTCAACTGTTGAGCACTTGAATGCGGCGCTGGCTGGTATGGGGATCGATAACGTGATTATCGAAGTGGATGCACCTGAAATTCCGATTATGGATGGTAGCGCCAGTCCCTTTATTTACCTGTTGCAATCTGCCGGTATTGATACGCTGAATGCCCCGAAACGTTTCTTACGTATTAAGAAAACGGTGCGCGTTGAAGATGGCGACAAATGGGCAGAACTCCGTCCTCATAACGGTTTCCGTCTGGATTTTGCGATCGATTTTAACCATCCGGCCATCGATGCAGAGCAGCAGCGTTTAGTGTTAGACTTTTCTAGCCAATCTTTTGTTAAAGACATTAGCCGCGCACGTACGTTTGGATTTATGCGAGATATTGAATACCTTCAATCGCAAAATCTGGCGTTGGGCGGTAGCTTTGACAATGCGATCGTGTTGGATGATTACCGTATCTTGAATGATGACGGCTTGCGTTTTGACAATGAGTTAGTGACGCACAAAGTACTGGATGCCATTGGTGACTTGTACATGTGTGGCCATAATATCATTGGTGAAATGGTCGCCTTCAAATCAGGCCACGCCTTAAACAACAAGTTGTTGCGTGCGGTGTTGGCGAATCAAGAAGCCTACGAGTGGTCTACCTTCACGGATGAGCAACAAGTCCCTGTGACGTTTGCTCAGCCAGGCATGGTCTTCGCCTAAGCTTATACTTGCTAAGTACGAATTAAAAAAACGCCGGACGATGTCCGGCGTTTTTGTTTGTCTCTAGGCTTGTTATGATTCGCTGTTTTCCCCTACGGTACCTCGCCACTCGCCACTCGCCACTCGCCACTCGCCACTCGCGTACGTCGTACCTCTATCTCTCTTATTTTAGCTTTTATTGCGGTTCGCTAACGCTGCGATACGCTCCAGCCGCACCCGGATTTTATCGGGAGCACTCTGCGCGGTTTGACGCAAATACGCTGCCGCTTGCGGGGTGATAGGCTTGCGCACAATATCCGGCACTTTCTCCGTCTTTTCTTGCTGAACGGCAGCCAGCTGTGGATTCACCTTGATCTCAATGCGCGTCAGGCTCGGCAGCAGTTGTGCCCGCAGGGTATTGCTGAGGGTGTTACGCTCATAATTGAGTCGCATGGACCATGCGGCAGAGGCGGTTTCGATGATCAGCACGCCTTGGCGAAAGTTACTGACCCGGCAATGCTCGGCACACGCAAGGTGCGCTTTTACTGCTTTGTCTAGCTGACTTAAGGCGATAGCGCGTTGCTGAATATTGCCGATGGGGGTGTCTTCCAGCAAATGGCCGGGCGTTTGAGGGCGATGATCACGCATTACTGACGCTTCCTAGGCAAAAAAGTCGGGGCTTAGTTCTAATTTTGCGAATATGGTAAACCGTGTGGGGGATTAGCCATAGGCGGCACTGTGAATATGTCTTATTATAACCCGCTTAGGGGTACTGTGGCGAAGGCTGTCTGTCACGTGCAGTATGCGATGCTGTCGGTATGAACGGGCAGCAACGATCTGGAAAACTCCGGGTTTGTTTTCATTTTTCCCTTGAAATGATTGAATCAGACCACAATATCATTGTTATGCGTAGTTTTTCGGGTCAGCTTCCGTTGTCATACCAAATGGCGGATTTAGACGGGACAGGGATGGTAAATCCAAATTTGCACACCGTGTGGCATTTGGTGAATCCCCGTTGAAAAATTCAGATTTAGCAATTCAGCCATTTATGCAGCTGAAATAACAAGAGAAAACGGCAAAGCCATGTTATCAAAACTACTGACCAAAGTTATCGGTAGCCGTAACGACCGCACTCTGCGTCGTATGCGCAAAATTGTAGATCAAATCAACAAGCTTGAGCCTCAGTTTGAGAGCCTGCTTGACGAAGAGCTAAAAGCCAAAACGGTTGAATTCCGTGAGCGCCTTGATCAAGGTGAAGAGCTCGATCTGCTACTACCAGAAGCCTTTGCAACTGTCCGTGAAGCCTCTAAGCGTGTCTTCGGCATGCGTCATTTTGACGTGCAGTTGATCGGCGGTATGGTGCTGAACAACTGTCAAATTGCAGAAATGCGTACCGGTGAAGGTAAAACCTTGACCGCAACCTTACCGGCTTACCTTAACGCCTTGACAGGTAAAGGTGTTCACATCGTTACCGTGAACGACTACTTGGCCGCGCGTGACGCCGAAACTAACCGTGCCCTGTTTGAATTTTTAGGCATGACCGTCGGCGTGAACGTACCGAACATGCCGCCACAAGCGAAGAAAGACGCGTACGCCGCTGACGTGTTGTACGGCACAAACAATGAATTCGGTTTTGACTACCTGCGCGATAACATGGCCTTCCGCCCAGAAGACCGTGTACAGCGCGAACGTTTCTTTGCCGTGGTCGATGAGGTGGATTCCATCTTGATCGATGAGGCGCGTACACCGTTGATCATTTCCGGTCCTGCTGAAGACAGCTCTGAGCTGTACACCAAGATCAACTTGTTGATCCCACAATTGGTGAAGCAAGATCAAGAAGACAGTGAAGAATACCGTGGCGAAGGCCACTACACCGTCGACGAGAAATCCAAGCAAGCGCACTTGACCGAAAACGGCCAAGAGTTTGTGGAAGATCTTCTGAAAGAAAATGGCATGATGGCGGAAGAAGATACGCTGTACTCGCCAGCCAATATCAGTTTGCTACACCACGTGAATGCGGCATTACGCGCCCACGTGCTGTTTGAGCGCGATGTCGATTACATTGTAAAAGACGACGAAGTCATCATTGTTGATGAACACACCGGCCGTACTATGCCGGGTCGTCGTTGGTCTGAAGGTCTGCATCAGGCGGTTGAAGCCAAAGAAGGCACGAAGATCCAGAATGAAAACCAAACGCTAGCGTCTATCACGTTCCAGAACTACTTCCGTTTGTACAACAAACTGTCCGGTATGACCGGTACGGCAGATACGGAAGCATTTGAATTCCAGTCTATTTACGGCCTGGAAACCGTGGTATTGCCAACCAACAAGCCTATGATCCGTGATGACATGGGTGATTTGGTCTACATGACCGAGCTGGAAAAGTTTGCGGCGATCAGCGAAGACATTAAAGAGCGTGTTGAAAAAGGCCAGCCGGTCTTGGTCGGTACGGTCTCGATTGAAAAATCAGAATTACTGTCTAAAGCCCTGAAGAAGCAAGGCATTAAACACGAAGTGCTGAATGCGAAGTTCCACGAACGCGAAGCGGATATCGTGGCACAAGCCGGTGCATTGGGTGCCGTGACGATTGCGACCAACATGGCTGGCCGTGGTACGGATATCGTATTGGGTGGCTCATGGCAGACGGAAGCGGCGAAGCTTGAGAATCCAACTGACGAGCAAATTGCCCAGATCAAAGCCGATTGGCGTGTTGCACACGATGCCGTATTGGCAGCGGGTGGCTTGCACATTATTGGTACCGAGCGTCACGAATCGCGTCGTATCGATAACCAGCTACGTGGCCGTGCAGGTCGTCAGGGTGATGCTGGTTCTTCGCGCTTCTATCTGTCGATGGAAGATGGCCTGATGCGTATCTTTGCCTCTGATCGTGTATCCAACATGATGAAGAAGCTGGGTATGGAAGAAGGCGAAGCGATTGAGCACCCTTGGGTGACCAAAGCGATCGAAAACGCCCAGCGTAAGGTAGAAGGCCGTAACTTCGATATTCGTAAGCAATTGCTGGAATTCGATGATGTTGCCAATGATCAGCGTAAAGTCGTGTATGAATTGCGTGACGAGTTGATGAATGCCGAAGACATCAGCGACATGATTGAACAAAACCGTGAAGACGTGATTTTGTCTGTCATTGATGCGCACATTCCACCGCAATCGCTGGAAGACATGTGGGACATTGCTGGTCTTGAAACGCGCTTGAAAGATGACTTCGATCTTGAATTGCCAATTCAAGAATGGCTAGATACCGAAGACAAGCTGTACGAAGAAGCGTTGCGTGAGCGTATCGTTGAGAAGGCTGTAGAAGTCTACCGTCACAAAGAAGAAGTGGTTGGCGCGCAAGTGCTACGCAACTTTGAGAAAACGGTGATGCTGCAAAACCTTGATACCTTGTGGAAAGAGCACTTGGCCGCGATGGATCACCTGCGCCAAGGTATCCACCTACGTGGTTACGCGCAGAAGAACCCGAAACAAGAATACAAGCGTGAATCGTTTGAGCTGTTTGAAGGCATGCTGGAAAGCTTGAAGTCTGATGTGATCGCCATCTTGAGTAAAGTGCGCGTGCAGCAGCAGGAAGAGGTTGAGCGTGTCGAAGAGGAACGTCGTCGTTTGGCGGAAGAACTGGCCCGTCGTCAGCAATTCCAGCACCAAAATGCGGCGAGCCAAATTGCCGATGAAAGCGCTGAAGAGGGTGACGATAGCGCCCCTTACCAGCGTGATGAGCGCAAAGTGGGCCGTAATGAGCCTTGCCCATGCGGCTCTGGTAAGAAATACAAACAGTGTCATGGTCAAATCAACTAATTGTTGAGATACCAGACAACAAAAGGCCGCGTATGCGGCCTTTTGTTTATCTGCTTATCTGTTTATATTTTCGAAACAAGCCGATAAGCAGCAGAATAAGAAAAAAGCAGAACTGGTCAACATAGATAGGGTTGAGTGTGGATAAGAAGCAAGTGTGGATCTCGGCAGGGATCATTTTAAATACGACACAGGACAAAGTGTTTATCACCCGCCGTGCAGCGACCGCGCACAAGGGCGGTTTTTGGGAGTTTGCAGGTGGCAAAGTGGAAGCGGGTGAAACGGCGGAGCAAGCGGTGATCCGTGAGTTACACGAAGAAGTGGGCATAGATGCGACTGCGCTTGAGCATTTCATGGCCTTAGCGCATGAATACTCCGATAAAGCCCTGACGTTTGATTTTTTCCTGATCACCGCGTTTACCGGCGAAGCATACGGCAAAGAAGGTCAACCCGGCGAATGGGTGGCGTTAGATAAACTGCAAGACTACGCGTTTCCGGAAGCCAATGCGGTGGTGTTGGATAAACTCATGGCGCGGGTTGTAAGCTGACAATGATTGGGTAAGCTGTGGTCCTGTGGTCCTGTGGTCCTGTGGTCCTATTTAGGAATACAGCAAGCCATTTATCCTTAGGGCCACAGAGCCTGTTAACCGCTTTTAATATCCCATATCTTCCGACCAGCCATCAGAGTCTGATAGATCCGGTGCGCCTGGGATGGCTTTTTCTTCTTCGGCCCATTCGCCCAAGTCAATCAGTTGGCAGCGTTTCGAGCAAAACGGGCGGAAGGGGCTGGCGTCACTCCATACGACCTTGGCTTGGCAGGTTGGGCATTTTACCACCGTGATAGGGGTAGCAGCAGGGGGCGTTGACATGAGAAACCTCAGCAAATCGTTAGTTGAAATTCAATCGTGTCCGCTATGCTGGTGCCTTCTTCAAAAGGCAGAAAGCGAATGGCAAAGCGACTGCGATGGCCCGATATCATAGGATAAACCCCATGGTTTGGGCAAATATCGAGGCGCAGTAAATTGGCCTTATCGGCTTCATGTTGAAAGAACCCGCCACGCGCGACACATTGCTGTGTTTGTCCGGCACCACGGATCAGGCGAAGCAACAAAGTGAGCGCCACATTCAGCGCACGGATACTGTCGAGCCAGCGCTGAATATCGACCCGCTGTTGTGCCGGCGGTAAATGTAACCAATGATGCAAAATAGGTAGGTCAAAACAGCAACTGCCGCCGGGAATGGATAAGCGCTGTTTGATTGCGCCCAGAAAACGATCTTCCCGCAGATCTTGGCCCAAGCGGTTGGTGGCCAACAAATGACGGTGCGCCAATTGCAGATGATCAAGGTGCTCACGCAGGGCGGTTTGATCAACGCCATCGATATTCAGCCATTGCTTGAGTTTGGTGCGTTGTTTTTCTAGATCTTTGGCTAGCTCTGTTTTGAGCTGGCTTTGTTCCAACACTTCCAACAAGTCAAATAAACCACGAAAGAACACTTGGTGTTGCCAAGGATCGCTGAATGCACTCGTCTGCTTGATTTGACGGATCAAAAATTCCAGCCGTAAATAAATGCGGGTTTTCTCATTTAGCGGGTGCTCAAAGCGGTTCATTTGCATATCCATGTATCCCAAGGCGTGAAATATCCCACAGTGTGTAGCGATGAGTGTGTCGTTAGTCGTGTGACGGTGGTGCCGTTTACTCGCACAGTGCAAGGTACTGTTGGTGCAGGGCGGCCACTTGTTGTGGTAAATCGTCACCGTTGCCATTATTGCAAATCACATCATCCGCGGCGGCCAAGCGATCTTGTCGCGAGGCTTGTGAGGCCAATATTTGCTTCACTTGCGCGGCCTCGACCTTATCGCGCTGTTGGGTGCGGGCGACTTGTAAGGCTTCGTCCACATCCACCACCAATAAGCGATCCGTCAGCGTTTGCAGGTTGTTTTCCACCATCAGCGGCACCACCAACAGGCAGTATGGCGAGCGGGATTGTGCAATATCCGCCAGCATTTTTTCACGGATCATCGGGTGCAATAACTGATTGATCCAGTCTTTCAATGCCGGCTCGCTGAAAATGGCTGATCGTAGCTTAGCGCGATCAAGATGGCCGTCTGTCAGCAAGATGTCAGCACCTAATTTTTCTTCGATGGCACGCAGGCCCGCCGAGTCCGGTTCGACCACTTGTCGGGCAATGATATCTGCATCAATAATATCAATCTGATAAGCCGCAAACAGATTAGCGACGGTGGTTTTACCGCTGCCAATCCCGCCCGTAAGGCCAATGACAAGGCGCATGGTTTACATTCCTAAATAGCTCGAGAGGTACCAGTTTACCAGAGGTTCGCCCCATAAGATGGCAATCCACCCCGCCAGCGCCAGATACGGGCCAAAAGAAAACGGCGTTTGGCTGTCAGACTGCTGCATCCGCATCATGATTAGGCCGCAGATCGCCCCCAGTAGCGAAGACGTCAGCACCACAAACGGCAGTAATTGCCAGCCTAACCATGCGCCGAGCGCAGCCAGTAATTTAAAGTCACCGTAGCCCATGCCTTCTTTACCGGTGATTAGCTTAAACAGCCAATAGACGCTCCACAGCGAGAGGTAACCGGCCATCGCGCCGATTACTGCATCTTGCAGGCTAAGCGGTGAATAGCCGATCACGGCCAGTAAGATCCCCGCCCACATCAGCGGCAGGGTGATTTGATCCGGCAGCAGCATGTTATCGATATCGATAAACGCCAATGCGATCAGGGCAAAGCTAAAGAAAATGACCGCGATCGCCCATTCAGAGGTCGGCAAGACCAGCGCGACCGTCAGGGCGACTAACGCGGTAAAGGCTTCGACCGCCGGGTAGCGAGCACTGATCGGCGTTTGGCAATGCTTACAACGGCCTTTTAACACCAACCAACTGATGACCGGAATGTTTTCCAATGCGCTGATCGGGTGTTGGCATTGCGGGCAGCGGGAACGCGGCACACTCAAATTGAACGTGGGTTGCGGCTCGGCTGCTTCACCGCTGGGTGCTGTCTCAGGGAAATATTCCGCACATTCGGCTTGCCACTGGCGTTCCATCATGATTGGCAGACGGTAAATCACCACATTGAGAAAACTGCCGATCAGCAGCCCGAAAATGGCAGCAAAAACGGGAAACAACCAAGGGGTCAGGGTGAGCAAGTCCATGTACGATCTCTCATCGGTATTGAAGGGGGAATATTGTAGGGGAATTGAGGTTGAGATCCTAGAATCTCAACCTTTTGTGCAGTAGCGCGTTAACCAATCACACTCATAAGGGTAAAGATTGGCATATACATAGCGACGAGTAAGCCACCGATAAGCCCCCCCAGAACGATGATGATTAGCGGTTCAAGTATTTTTCCAAGGTTATCGACTGTGTTATCAACTTCTTGCTCATACAAGGTGGCCATTTTATTGAGCATGTCATCGAGTGAGCCGGATTCTTCCCCGATCATGGTCATCTGCAGCATCAGTTCGGGGAAAATGTCACACTGACGCAGGGCAATGTGCAGCGGCATCCCCGCCGCCGTATTAGCATGGGCTTCCATAGCTGCTTGTTCAATGTGTAAGTTACCGGTGGTTTTAGCGGCAGATTGCAAGCCACTGAGCAAGGGGATACCGGCACTAAACGTCGTCGCCAAGGTACGAGCAAAACGGGCGACCGTGGCTTTAAGAAGTACCCCGCCGATAATAGGGATGCGTAGATTGAAGCGGTGTACCGATAGTTTAGTTTTGTCAGAGCGCTTATATTGGTAACTGAAAAGAACGATAAAAGTAGTTAAACCCAAAGCCAAATAGAGGCCATAGGCAATGAGCCAATCTGACATATCAATGACAAGCTGGGTAAAAGCGGGAAGTTCAGCCCCAAAGCCCTTAAAAATAGAGGCAAACTGAGGAATGACAAACACCAACATCATAATGGTGACACCGATGGCTGTCAGAGTCACCATGGTGGGGTAAATCATCGCCTTGATGACTTTTTTGCGCATCTCTTCGTGCTTTTCACGGTAGGTGGCAATACGCTCAAACACTTGGGCTAAGTGACCGGTTTGTTCACCGGTGGCAATGAGGTCGCAATAAAAATTATCAAATAAGGGAGAACTGGTGCGCATGGCGCGCGCCAGTGAGGACCCTGACTCAACTTGAATCGCTACCTGTGACAATACGGCACGCGCTTCGGCTTTATGATGGCTATCCGCCATGAGTTTGAGTGCTTGTACTACCGGCACTCCGGATCCGACCATGGTGGCGAGCTGGCGGGTGATGGCGGTGATGTCGGTAGCTTTAACCTGATTACGCAATTTGCTCAACGTTGAGGGGGCGCGATGTTTAAGCTTTTTGACCTGAATACGTTGCTCGGTCAGTTTGGCGCGCACTTCTTGCTCTTGAAACCCCAACATGACACCAGAGAGTTTTTTCCCTGCTTGGTTCACCCCACGCCAGTGGTAATAACGAATGCGGCTGGCTTGTGCCATACTGTGACTTCCTTGTTAAACATGATAAAAATAACGTGCTGCACGGTATGCGTTATCGTGGGTTGAGTATCCGGTTCATCAGCATCACCCCAAACCTCAACCCATGCACTCGGCCATTAGGCAAAGTGCAGCACGCGTTGTAATTCGCTCAGGCTGGTGACGCCGTCGCACAGTTTCTCGACCCCGGCTTGTTGCAAGGTCATCATGCCTTGCTGGCAAGCAAGGGTTTCCAGTTCTAACGTCGTGGCCTTGGCCATGAGGGCTTGGGCTAGTTCACGGGAGAAAGGCATGACTTCATAAATGCCGACGCGGCCGATGTAGCCTTTGTTGCATTCGTCGCAGCCGAGTTCGCTGGCTTTATACACCACCTGAAAGGCGGGGATCTTGAGTTTTTCTCTTACAAAATCATCAAGGTCATCGACCAATTTGCAGTGTTTGCACAAGCGGCGTCCCAAGCGCTGAGCAATGATCAGACTCAGTGAGGAGGCCAAGTTAAAGTCTTCAATGCCCATGTTGGTCAAGCGGGTGATGGTTTCGGCGGCTGAGTTAGTATGCAGGGTAGAGAGTACCAAGTGACCGGTTTGGGCGGCTTTTACCGCAATACCACCGGTTTCAATATCGCGGATTTCGCCGACCATCACCACATCCGGGTCTTGACGTAAAAATGAACGCAGGGCTTCGGCGAATCCTAGACCGACCGTGGTGTTGATTTGTACCTGATTAATGCCCGGTAAGTTGATTTCCACTGGATCTTCCGCCGTCGAAATGTTGCGCTCATCGGTATTGAGAATCTTCAAGCCGGTATACAAGGAAACAGTTTTGCCGCTACCGGTCGGGCCGGTCATTAGTATCATCCCCTGCGGTTGTTTGAGCGCATCGAGGTAGGCCTGCTTTTGTTGGGGGTTATAACCGAGAATATCGATGTCTAAGTTGGCGCTGGAGCTGTCCAAAATACGCAGCACCACTTTTTCGCCCCACAATGTGGGTAAAGTCGACACGCGCAAATCGATCGCCAGTGTTGGCGAAATTTTGAGTTTGATCCGTCCATCTTGTGGCTGACGGCGCTCGGCGATATTGAGCTTTGACATCACCTTTAAACGGGTCGACAGTCGGCGCGACAGCGTAGCCGGTGGCGTGGCATGTTGATGCAAGATCCCGTCACAACGCAGCCGAATGCGGTAGGTTTTCTCATACGGCTCAAAGTGAATGTCCGAGGCACTTTTACGTACCGCATCGAGCAGAATTTGGTTGATATAACGGGTGACTGGCGCGGTATCGGTACTGATGTCAGTCGCTTCTTCGACGGTTTCACCGTCACTGAGGTCGACCAAGTCGCCTAAGTCACTGTCGCTGACGCTGGGTTGGCGCTGGGCACTTTGGCCGTCAATGTCGCTGCCGTAAACACGGCGAATGGCGGCTTCAAGCTGTTTGTGATCGAGCAGCAACGGTTCAACGCTTTTGCCGGTGGTAAAGCGAAACTCATCCAGCGCATCGTTCAAGGTGGGGTCGCTGAGACCAATGAACAAAGTGCTGTCAGTGGCATGGAGCGGCAACACTTTATGACGCAAGATAGGGTCGCGCAGATTGAGGTTTTTACAGCAGTCAGCGTAGTCGTATTGGTGAACATCGACTTGGGCGATGGAGAAAATCAATTCCAATTGGCGAACCAATTCACCACTGGTGAGGATCCCCAGTTGTAACAAAGCCGAGGGAACAGAGGTCCCCTCAGCTTGTATCATGTCCACCACCTGCTGCTGCTCTGCCTGACTAATCAGATTAGCCTGATGCAGAATGGAAGCGAGGTTGGTGTGCATTATGCGCAGTTGCCTGGTTTTAGTTTTGCATCTGCAATTGTTGTTGTGCAAGTCCACACGCCAGTTGCCATAGTACGGCTAAGAGTAATAATCTTAGTGTTAATAGCTGGTGATGAATTGGCAAAAGTGTAAACCATTGTTGATGTCGTTGGATCAACGGTAAATGAAATTGCCCCTTTAGAACCGGCTGCAGAACCATTAACATCAGCAGGAGTAGCAGGGAATACACCATTATTCAATACGTGATCTTCAACATTAGTTTTTAGTGCTGCTAATTCACCGAGGCCAGTATTCGCTTCAGCTTTTGCTACGTAGTCTTGGTATGCTGGAATAGCAAATGCGCTCAAAATACCGATGATTGCAACAACGATCATCAATTCAATCAAGGTAAAACCTTTTTGCATCTTTCTTACTTGCCCTTTCATGTTTCTTTCCTTTTTAAATTTTCCAAATGTTTAGCTAACAAGCCGAAGAGTAATTTCGGTAGGGGAAGGATATGCCCTTAGCACAATAGGCAGAATTCACTAACATTGATTGCTCGGCTCAGTCTAAAAAAAAACCAAACATGTTACATGCATTTCATTTCATACTGCGATTGAGTGTGAGCTTTTTCGCCCTATGGAATCAAAATCGGGGTGTTTTCTGACTCACTTCGACGAGGTGGAAGTGGTGAGGAAAAAGACAAAACGGGCAACATTGAGACAATGATCACTATGATGCCCTACTTTTAAAAAGGAGATAAGGAGGTCGAGACGGTTATTTCGGCTGGAAGCGCATGGAAAGATCCATGGCGCGCAGGTGCTTGGTCAGTGCACCAACGGAAATATAGTCGACCCCGGTGCTCGCCATCTCGCGGATGGTCTCTAGGGTGACGTTGCCGGAGTTCTCTAGTGCTGCACGCCCGGCATTGAGTGCCACGGCCTCGCGCATCATGTCTAAGGTGAAGTTATCCAGCATGACAATGTCAGCGCCCGCGTCAATGGCTTGGCGCAGCTCATCCAGCGTTTCGGTTTCTATTTCTACCGGCTTGTCGGGGCATTGGGCTTTTGCTGCAAGAATAGCCGCGGCAATGCCGCCACAAGCAATGATGTGGTTCTCTTTAATGAGGTAAGCATCATACACACCGATGCGGTGACTGAAACCGCCGCCACAGGTCACGGCATATTTGAGCGCGCTGCGCATGCCGGGAATAGTTTTGCGGGTGTCGAGTAAGCGACAGCCGGTGCCTTCCAGTTGGCTGGAATAGGCCGAGACTGTGGTGGCACAGCCTGATAAGGTCTGAATAAAGTTCATTGCGGTACGCTCGCCAGTAAGCAAGGCGCGTGAGGGGCCAGTCAGCGTACACAGGGTTTGATTCGGCTGCACGCGATCGCCGTCTTGGACGTGCCATTCAATTTTGACGGTACCGCCAAGCTGGTGGAAGACTTCTTCCGCCCATTGTTGACCGCAAAAAATACCCTGTTCGCGCGTGATGAGAGTTGCCACATCGTGGCTATCAGCGGGGATCAGGTTAGCGGTAATGTCGCGGCTGGCGTCAATGTGGCCATGCTGGCCGATGCCGAGATCTTCATGTAGCGCATCGGCGACGGCGCGGCGGATCTCGCCAGGAAGTTGTTGTTTGAGCGCCTGTAGGCGAGTGGCACTGTCGTGTGTCTTTTCCATTTGAGTCATGACAAGTCCATAGCAAGAGAGTAGAAAGAGCGGTTCGATACCGCATTGTTCACGATGAAAGCATACAGGGAGGGGAGAGGAGATCCTATAGTTGTTGCGGGAAAATCGGATAAGGCAGAAGCTATGGTCCTATGGTCCTATGGTCCTATGGTCCTATGGTCCTATGGTCCTATGGTTCAGAAGAGTCATAGAGGATCGAGTGTTAAGTGAAAGCGGGATGATTGGAAAGACTTGACTTGTTTTCGTGGCTCAGCGAGTCTGCCTCGAACCTCGAACCTCGAACCTCGAACCTCGAACCTCGAACCTCGAACCTCGAACCTCGAACCTCGAACACAGGACTTTTCCATGTTTACGATTAATCAGCATCACTGGCTAGAAGGGGTGAAGCATGTCCCTTCCCCGTTTTATGATGAACGGGAAGATGAAGACGATATCTCTTTATTGGTGATCCACAACATCAGTTTACCGCCCGGTCAGTTTGGTGGCCCGTATATAGAGCAGCTGTTTACTGGGCAATTGGATCCTGCGGTGCATCCTTATTTCACGTTGATTCATAAGTTTCGTGTCTCAGCTCACTGTTTAATCCGTCGCAATGGCGATATCATTCAGTTTGTGCCGTTCAATGGTCGCGCTTGGCATGCGGGTTTCTCGCAATTTGCTGGGCGTGATAAATGTAATGACTACTCGATAGGGATCGAGTTAGAGGGCACGGACACCCTTCCTTATACCTCTGCACAATATAAGACGCTGTCGGCATTAAGCCGTGTGTTGATGGTGCACTATCCACGGATTGATAGCGGTCGGATCACGGGGCATGAATTTATTGCGCCGGGACGAAAGACAGATCCGGGCCTTGCGTTTGATTGGTTCGCTTACAAGTCATCGTTGTGATCGGTGACCTGCCCTGTGGCGTTTGGCGACAGGGTTCGCCTCTTTATTTCGGCTGAGGCCGGTGTGGCTCTGCGGTTTTTTGACTTTTCGTGGCTTTGTCTTTGCCTCTCTATCTGTTGATGACTTTTGCTCAACATGTTTTAACAAGATTTCACAAGTTGAAATTTTTGTTAAATCCACCTCCATTCTATGATTTCAATCAAGTTGTCGGTAGACATCTTCAATTATTTCTGTAAAATTTCTCTCAACCGTTAATTGGTAAGACCAATTACCCGCAGTAATGCCGGACTGTCTAGAGACGTAATAAGTACAACGAAGACACAATAATAAATGACTTATAAACGCATTCGCCAACCCAAGCTTTCAGATGCTATCGAGCAAGAACTCGAGCGACTGATCCTGGAGGGAACCTTATCCCCCGGGCAGCAGTTGTTGCCTGAGCGTGAGTTGGCTAAGCAGTTCGATGTCTCTCGTCCTTCCGTTCGCGAAGCGATCCAGCGTTTAGAAGCCAAACAGTTACTGACCCGCCGTCAAGGTGATGGCACCTTTGTTAGCGAAAAACTGTGGCAGCACTTTTCTGATCCGTTACTGGCGCTGTTGTCGGCGCACCCTGAAACCCAGCGTGATTTGCTGGAATCCCGTCATGCACTAGAAGGCCTTGCTGCCTACTATGCAGCTTTGCGGGGGAATGATGACGATTTTACCCGTATCCGCGCGTGTCATACGCGGATACAGGACGCTCAGCAACAAGGCGATTTATCGGCCGAAGCCGCCGCTGTGATGCAGTACTTGATCGCGGTAACCGAATCCGCCCATAACGTGGTGCTGCTGCATATCATGCGCAGCCTGATACCGTTGCTGGAGCAAAACATATTACAAAACTTTGAGCGCTTGAACCGCCGCCCTGAGGTGGTGGAAAAAGTGCGAAATCACCGAGCCACTATTGTCCAGGCGATCGTTTCGGGCGAGCCCGAGCGGGCCCGTGAAGCATCGCATGCACATTTGGCTTATATCGAGGAAACCCTGTTGGATTTATCGCGTGAAGAGAGCCGTCGTGAACGCTCACTTCGTCGGGTTCAACAACGCAAGGACGGGCTGGATTAATACTGCTCATTACAATGAAAGAGTGGTCGTAAACAGTCGCGACATTGTTAGTTTTGTAGATTATCAACGAAAGGATAGATCGCATGTCTGAAGTCATGAAAAATGACGTGGATGCACTGGAAACTCAAGATTGGCTTGAAGCCCTTGAATCAGTCGTTCGTGAAGAAGGTGTAGAGCGCGCCCAGTTCCTACTTGAGCAAGTACTGGACAAGGCTCGTCTTGATGGCGTAGATATGCCAACAGGTATCACTACCAACTACATCAACACCATCCCAGCCGATAAAGAGCCTGCGTATCCGGGTGATACCACGCTTGAGCGCCGTATTCGTTCCATTATCCGTTGGAACGCGATCATGATCGTACTGCGTGCTTCGAAGAAAGATTTAGACTTGGGTGGCCACATGGCATCTTACCAGTCTGCGTCTGCGTTCTATGAAGTCTGCTTTAACCACTTCTTCCGCGCCCCTAACGAGGTGGACGGCGGTGATTTGGTTTACTACCAAGGTCATATCTCTCCAGGTATTTATTCTCGTGCGTTCGTTGAAGGTCGTCTGACTGAAGAGCAGCTAGATAACTTCCGTCAAGAAGTCGATGGTAAAGGTATTCCTTCTTACCCGCACCCGAAATTGATGCCTGAGTTCTGGCAGTTCCCAACCGTTTCTATGGGTCTTGGCCCGATTTCTGCTATCTATCAAGCACGCTTCCTGAAGTACTTGGAAGGCCGTGGTCTGAAAGAAACGGGCGCACAGCGCGTGTACGCGTTCTTGGGTGACGGTGAGATGGATGAGCCAGAATCACGCGGTGCGATTTCTTTCGCTGCCCGTGAAAAGCTGGACAACCTTTGTTTCCTTATCAACTGTAACCTACAGCGCCTAGACGGCCCGGTTATGGGTAACGGTAGCATCATTCAAGAACTAGAAGGCCTGTTCAAAGGCGCTGGTTGGAACGTTGTTAAAGTGATTTGGGGTAGCAACTGGGATTCTCTACTTGCGAAAGACACCACCGGTAAACTTCTTCAGCTAATGAACGAAACCATCGATGGTGACTACCAGACATTCAAGTCAAAAGACGGCGCTTACGTGCGTGAGCACTTCTTCGGTAAGTACCCTGAAACAGCTGCACTTGTTGCAGACATGACCGATGATGAAATCTTTGCGCTTAAGCGTGGTGGTCACGATTCATCTAAGCTGTTTGCTGCATTCAACAATGCAAAAGAGACAAACGGCAAGCCAACGGTGATCCTGGCGAAAACCGTTAAAGGTTACGGCATGGGTGAAGCCGCAGAAGGCAAGAACATTGCGCACGGCGTGAAGAAAATGGACATGACCCATGTTCAACACCTGCGTGATCGTCTAGGTCTAGAAGACCTGCTTTCTGATGAAGACATGAAGTCACTTCCTTACTTGAAGTTGGAAGAAGGCTCTGCAGAGTACAACTACCTGCACGCTCGTCGTGATGCGCTACACGGTTACACACCTAAGCGTCTGCCTAAGTTCACACAAGAATTTAAGGTACCTGAGCTAGAAGATTTTGCCCCACTATTGGGTGAGCAAAAGCGTGATATCTCAACTACGATGGCTTACGTACGTACGTTGAACATCTTACTGAAAGATAAAAACATCGGTAAGAACATCGTGCCAATCATCTGTGATGAAGCCCGTACGTTCGGTATGGAAGGCCTGTTCCGTCAGGTGGGTATCTACAACCCGCACGGTCAGGAGTACACCCCAGAAGATAAAGGCATCGTTTCTTACTACAAAGAAGCAACGTCTGGTCAGGTACTGCAAGAAGGTATCAACGAACTGGGTTCAATGGCATCGTGGGTAGCGGCGGCAACGTCTTACAGCACCAACGATCTTCCAATGATCCCGTTCTACATCTACTACTCAATGTTCGGTTTCCAACGTATTGGCGACATGGCATGGCTAGCGGGTGACCAACAAGCACGTGGCTTCCTATTGGGCGCAACAGCCGGTCGTACCACGCTAAACGGTGAAGGTCTTCAGCACGAAGATGGTCACTCACACATCATGGCGAACACAGTACCGAACTGTATCTCTTACGATCCAACGTTTGCTTACGAGCTAGCGGTTATCATGCAAGACGGTATCCGTCGCATGTACGGTGAGAATCAAGAGAACGTTTACTACTACCTAACAGTAATGAACGAAAACTACGCGATGCCAGCGATGCCAGAAGGCGCAGAAGAAGGCATTCGTAAGGGTATCTACAAGCTAGAATCTTACGCCGGTGAGAAGAAAGTTCAGTTGATGAGCTCAGGTACGATCATGAATGAAGTGCGCAAGGCCGCACAGATCCTGAGCGAAGAGTACGGCGTAGCGTCTGACGTTTACTCTGTGACCTCTTTCAACGAACTGACGCGCGATGGTCAGGATGCAGAGCGTTTCAACATGCTGCACCCAGAAGCAGAGCAGAAAGTCCCTTACATCACAACGGTACTGGGCAATGAGCCAGCTATCGCTGCGACGGATTACATGAAGAACTACGCAGAGCAAGTACGTGCGTACATGCCTTCTGAGTCGTACAAAGTGTTGGGTACTGATGGCTTCGGTCGCTCAGACAGCCGTGCGAACCTACGTCGTCACTTTGAAGTGAATGCAGGTTACGTGGTTGTGGCTGCACTGACTGAACTGGCTAAACGTGGTGATATCGAGAAATCTGTGATTGTTGAAGCAATCAAGAAATTCGACATCGACGCAGACAAGATCAACCCGCTATACGCGTAAGAGGCAATTAAACATGGCAATCGAAATTAATGTACCGGACATCGGTGCGGATGAGGTTGAAGTTACTGAGATTCTTGTGAGCGTAGGCGACAAGGTTGAAGAAGAACAATCTCTTATCACAGTAGAAGGCGACAAGGCTTCTATGGAAGTACCGGCTTCTCAAGCGGGTATCGTGAAAGAAATCAAGATCGCAGTGGGTGACTCTGTCTCTACTGGTTCTCTTATCATGATCTTTGAAGCAGAAGGCGCAGCAGCGGCTCCTGTGGCAGAAGCACCAGTAGCGGCACCTGTTGCAGCAGCTGAGCTGAAAGAAGTGCACGTACCGGATATCGGTGGTGATGAAGTCGAAGTGACTGAAATCATGGTTGCCGTTGGCGACAGCATCGAAGAAGAGCAATCGCTTCTTACTGTTGAAGGCGACAAGGCTTCAATGGAAGTGCCAGCACCGTTTGCGGGCGTGCTAAAAGAAATCAAAATTGCAGCGGGCGACAAAGTGTCTACCGGTTCATTGGTTATGATCTTTGAAGTTGCAGGCTCTGCGCCGGCAGCGCCAGTTGCACAAGCAGCGGCACCTGTAGCGGCACCTGTAGCGGCACCTGTAGCGGCAGCTCCAGCAGCCTCTGCAGCGAAAGACGTACACGTGCCAGACATCGGCGGTGACGAAGTTGAAGTCACTGAAATCATGGTTGCGGTTGGCGATACAGTAGAAGAAGAGCAATCTTTGATCACTGTTGAAGGCGACAAAGCTTCAATGGAAGTGCCTGCACCGTTCGCGGGCACCATCAAAGAAATCAAGATCGCAGCGGGTGACAAAGTGTCTACTGGCTCACTGATCATGGTATTTGAAGTGGCCGGCACTCCGGTGGCTGGCGCAGCACCTGTTGCGGTAGCGGCACCGGCGGCTTCAGCACCAGCTGCAGCGCCTGCGGCTCCGGCAGCAGCACCTGCAGCAACGGGCGAATTTGAAGCGAACAACGAGTACGCGCATGCGTCTCCGGTTGTACGTCGTCTTGCGCGTGAATTCGGCGTGAACTTGGCGAAAGTGAAGGGCACGGGCCGTAAGCACCGTATCTTGAAAGAAGACGTACAGAACTTCGTTAAAGATGCACTTAAGCGTCTTGAGTCAGGTGCTGCAGCGTCTGCTTCGGGTAAAGGTGATGGCGCAGCATTGGGCCTACTGCCTTGGCCGAAGATTGACTTCAGCAAGTTTGGTGAAACAGAAGTTCAGCCGCTATCTCGCATCAAGAAGATCTCTGGCGCGAACCTGCACCGTAACTGGGTGATGATCCCGCACGTTACACAGTGGGACAATGCAGATATCACTGCGCTAGAAGCATTCCGTAAAGAGCAGAATGCCATCGAAGCGAAGAACGATACCGGCATGAAGATCACACCACTTGTGTTCATCATGAAAGCCGTTGCGAAAGCACTAGAAGCGTTCCCAGCGTTTAACTCTTCACTTTCTGATGACGGTGAAAGCCTGATCCTGAAGAAGTACGTGAACGTGGGTATTGCGGTAGACACGCCAAACGGTCTTGTTGTTCCTGTCTTTAAAGACGTGAACAAGAAAGGGATCTACGAGCTATCTGCAGAACTGGCAGAAGTATCGAAGAAAGCCCGTTCAGGCAAGCTAACGGCTGCTGACATGCAGGGTGGTTGCTTCACTATCTCGAGCCTAGGCGGTATCGGTGGTACAGCGTTCACACCAATCGTGAATGCACCTGAAGTCGGTATCTTGGGTGTGTCGAAGTCTGAAATGAAGCCTGTATGGAACGGTAAAGAGTTTGAACCGCGCCTACAGCTTCCACTGTCACTGTCATACGATCACCGTGTGATTGATGGTGCAGAAGGTGCACGCTTCATTACTTACCTAAACGGTTGTCTATCTGATATCCGCCGTTTGGTGCTTTAAGGTTTCCTATTGCGTTAACCCCCATGCCCGCTCGGCGGGCATGGAAGTGTTGCGTAGCTCACAGGCTGTTGCACTGCCACTTTTGCTTTGTTAACAACTCTGTAAAATTGTTAGTTAACTGAAACAAAATGCACTGACGAATAGCCTGTTAGGGATAAAAGACTTACAACGAGGTCATGATGAGTAAAGAAATTAAAGCCCAGGTAGTGGTATTGGGTTCAGGCCCTGCGGGTTATTCTGCGGCATTCCGCAGCGCAGATTTGGGTCTAGAGACCATCCTTATTGAAAAGTACAGCACGCTAGGTGGTGTATGTTTGAACGTTGGCTGTATCCCCTCTAAAGCGCTACTTCACGTTGCGAAAGTAATTGAAGAAGCGAAAGCGATGGCGGAGCACGGCGTGGTATTCGGTGAGCCTCAAACCGATATCAACAAGATCCGTTTGTGGAAAGACAAAGTTATCACCCAGCTAACTGGCGGTCTTGGCGGTATGGCTAAGATGCGTAAAGTAAACGTGGTGAACGGTTACGGTAAATTTACTGGCCCGAACACCATCGTGGTTGAAGGCGCAGATGGCCCAACAACTGTCACGTTTGATAACGTGATCGTCGCGGCAGGTTCTCGTCCTATCGAGCTACCGTTTATCCCGCATGAAGATCCACGTATCTGGGACTCAACTGACGCGCTAGAGCTGAAAGAAGTACCAGAGAAGCTACTGGTTATGGGTGGCGGTATCATCGGCCTAGAAATGGGTACGGTTTACCACGCATTGGGTTCTCAGGTCGACGTTGTTGAAATGTTTGATCAAGTGATCCCTGCTGCCGATAAAGACATCATCAAAGTCTTCACGAAGCGTATCAGCAAGAAATTCAACCTGATGCTGGAAACGAAAGTGACCGCGGTTGAAGCGAAAGAAGACGGTATTTACGTGTCAATGGAAGGCAAAAAAGCGCCTTCAGAAGCCACGCGTTACGATGCGGTGCTTGTGGCTATCGGCCGTGTACCTAACGGTAAACTGCTGGATGCTGAGAAAGCCGGTATCGAAGTGGATGAGCGCGGTTTCATTAACGTTGATAAGCAAATGCGTACTAACGTGCCACACATCTTCGCGATCGGCGACATCGTGGGTCAGCCAATGCTGGCACACAAAGGTGTGCATGAAGGCCACGTAGCGGCAGAAGTCATTTCAGGTAAGAAGCACTACTTCGATCCTAAAGTGATCCCTTCAATTGCCTATACTGAGCCAGAAGTTGCGTGGGTCGGTAAGACAGAGAAAGAAGCGAAAGCAGAAGGCATTAACTACGAAGTTGCGACCTTCCCATGGGCGGCATCTGGCCGTGCTATCGCGTCTGACTGTGCTGACGGTATGACGAAGATGATCTTCGACAAAGACACGCACCGTGTGATCGGTGGTGCTATCGTCGGTACAAACGGTGGTGAGCTACTGGGTGAAATCGGTCTAGCGATCGAGATGGGTTGTGATGCGGAAGATATCGCATTGACTATCCACGCGCACCCAACGCTACACGAATCTGTTGGCTTAGCTGCTGAAGTGTTTGAAGGTTCAATCACTGATTTGCCAAACGCAAAAGCGGTAAAGCGTAAGTAATTACCTCGCCGTTGTTTGAATAAGAAAAAAGCGCCCTAGTGATGAGCTAGGGCGCTTTTTTTGTACCTGTTTTTGGGCTTAGATCTTAAAGGTGCCGACTAAGCTTTCGAGGCGCTGTGACAATTCACGCAATGCCTGACTAGATTGCGCCAGATCGTTGGCCGTATCTGCTGCACTCTGGGTGCCTTCACTGATCTCATCGATGCTACGATTGATGTCATTCACCACGGTAGATTGCTCTTCGGTTGCCGCCGCCACTTGCATGTTCATGTCAGAGATCAGGCTGATCCGCTCGGCAATAGACTGCAACGCGCAGGAGGCTTCATCGGATGCCGAGACGCCGTTAGAGGTCAATTGACGGCTTTGTACCATGGCCGTTACCGCATTGCTCGCTTCTTGCTGCAGGCGGTTGATCATGGTTTGGATCTCATCAGTTGATGCGGCTGTACGAGAGGCCAGATTGCGTACCTCATCGGCCACCACCGCAAAGCCTCGGCCTTGTTCGCCTGCGCGTGCTGCTTCAATGGCGGCGTTCAGTGCCAGCAAATTGGTTTGCTCAGAAATGGCGCGGATCACATCCAAAATGGTGCCAATCGCTTGGGTGTTGTTAGCCAGCGACTCAATCACCTGATTCACCTGACTGATGTCTTGCGACAATTGATTGATGTTGTCGCGGGCTTGTCCTACCACCTGCTGACCGTTACCGGTTTCGGCTTCGGCATTCGAGGCTGACTCTGCGGCGTGGGCGGCATTGCTGGCGATGTCGCTGACGGTCGCCCCCATTTGGTTAATGGCGGTGACTAGCTGCAAGGTACGGTCACGCTGGCTGTGACTGGTATTGAGGCTGGTGTCAGCTTGCAGTGCGACGGATTCAGCGGCGGCGCGCAGGGCATTGCCGGTTTGCGCGACCTCTTTGACTGAGTGGTGGATCTTGTCGATGAAGCGGTTAAAGCCTGTCGACAGTTGTGCCATTTCATCGCTGCCTTCAATGGGCAGACGGTGGCGCAAATCGCCATCCCCATCCCCCAACTCGTTAAAGACGCGGGCAAGACGGTTTATCGGCTGCGTGATATTGGCGGCAATAAAGACGGCCAGCAGAATGAACACAAACACGATCGCCACGGTCCACAGCATGATGGTTTGGGTCACAGAGTCTAACGCGGTGAATGCCTCATGTTCGGGTAATTCGGCCACGATAAACCAATCCATTGACGGGATATAGCTGGAGGCAACGATCAGCGGTTGCCCCTCACGGTCGATTTTGGTGACGTTGAAGGTCGATTTATTCAGCAACACCTGACTGACAGCTTGGCTGTATTCATGTTGTAATTGCGCATTCTGATCATTGGTTTTGCCTTTGTGCAGGCGAATACGGCCTTGGCTGTCTGCCAGATAGATGAAGCCGGTTTGCTCCAGCGTGAACTGATTGATGAAGTTCACCATGCTGTCCATGGACTTCGATAACCCGCCTAACAGTACGCCTTGTGGTTGCTGGTAATTAATGAAGAGCTTCACCTCACCATTGTCTTCCCGATAGACACTCAGGGCGGTTTCTTGGCCGCTATTGACCAGCGTGCGGAACCACCCTTGGGGTTTGTGTTGCTTGGCCGTTGTAAAGCTATCCATCCAATACTGCCCACTGTCGCGGTTCGCAACCGACGCATCAAGCAGGTTGTATTGGCGCTTGATAGTACGCAATTCGGTGAGAATCGTGCGGTCTTGATCCGGGGATAACGGCGCCGCCACGTGTTGAATCATCAAACCACTTTGGGCCAGTTGTTGTGCGGCCGCCAGCAAGACCGAAATCTCTTTATCTATGGCGTTATTGAACTGCATCAGAATGGCAGGGAGTTCAGAAGTAAGAATGCGTTTTTCGATCACCTGATGAGATTGGCGAAGGCTGATGAAACTGACCAAAGAGGTCGAAAACAGGACTGCAAAGACAAAGCTGCAAACCAGTTTCTGTTTGATCGTGAATGAATGGATGGTCATAGGGTAGGCCTACCGTCGAGAAGATATTTAAGCCGATGGATAACATGATGCGTTAATAAGATGAAATGCATCAGGGATCGCGTGTCGTGCAATGGGGTGCTGGCCGAGAAGACGAGGGTGTGAATAGACCTGCCTTGGTATCAGCGCGTGTGTCTTTTTATCTGCAGGTAGTCGTAAAAACTTTAGTGATTTAGATCACCGATTTCTCTTATCGTTGAAGAAAGCCGGGTAGCCATACCCGTAAAGAGGGGCGGCTTTTTTCTCATGCGGAAGGGTTGTGCCACAGATATCACGCTTTATAGGGGCTGATTTTTCGTGTCACAGTGATTGATACGGTAAGTTGTCGAATTTATATGTGAAATTTGTGAATGTTGTAAAATTCGGGTGGATTTTAATTTTACGTTAAAACTGATATGCTCAAAAGACGGTTTTGATCTCACTGTACAGGGCACAAGGCATGGCGTTGTTGTTCCCGAACTGCCTCTCTCCCGTTGACGGTACAAGCGAGATCAATCACTTCCAAGGATGTTTGGCGGTTCGTGCCAAACCTAAAATGAGGAATATGTCGTGCTTGAAGCCTACCGTAAACACGTCGAAGAACGTGCTGCAGAAGGAATTGTCCCGAAGCCACTCGATGCAGAGCAAGTGGTTGCGCTGGTTGAATTGCTAAAAAGCCCACCGGCTGGCGAGGAAGCCTTTCTGCTGGATCTGCTGGAAAACCGTATTCCTCCCGGTGTGGATGAAGCGGCCTATGTCAAAGCGGGTTTCTTAGCTGCGCTGACGCGTGGCGACGTTGCTTCACCGATTGTTAGCCCAGAAAAAGCCGCTGCGCTGCTTGGTACCATGCAAGGGGGCTATAACATTGAGCCGCTGATTGCCTTGCTGGACGATAGCGTGCTGGCACCCATTGCCGTGAAAACCCTGTCTCACACGCTACTGATGTTTGATGCCTTCTATGATGTCGAAGAAAAAGCCAAAGCGGGCAATGCTGCTGCACAACAGGTGATCCAGTCATGGGCGGATGCCGAGTGGTTCTTGTCCAAGCCTGCACTGGCAGAGAAAATTACCTTAACTGTTTTTAAAGTCACCGGTGAAACCAATACCGATGATCTTTCTCCGGCGCCGGATGCGTGGTCGCGTCCTGATATTCCACTGCATGCCCTCGCAATGCTGAAAAATGAACGCGAAGGCATTGAACCTGAGAAAGCGGGTGAGATTGGCCCGATCGCACAGATTGATGCGCTGAAAGAAAAAGGCCACCAGTTGGTGTATGTCGGCGATGTTGTCGGTACGGGGTCTTCGCGTAAGTCTGCCACTAACTCGGTGTTGTGGTTCATGGGCGATGACATTCCGAATGTGCCCAATAAGCGTGCCGGTGGCTACGTGTTAGGCGGCAAGATTGCGCCGATTTTCTTTAACACCATGGAAGATGCTGGTGCGTTGCCGATTGAAGTCGATGTGACGGCGTTGGCGATGGGCGATGTGATTGACGTCTACCCATTCAAAGGTGAAGTACGTCGCCATGACAGCGATGAATTGGTTTCAACGTTTGGCCTGAAAACCGATGTACTGATCGACGAAGTACGCGCGGGTGGCCGTATTCCGTTGATCATCGGCCGTGGCCTGACGGATCGTGCCCGCCAAGCCTTAGCGTTACCGGCTTCTGATGTGTTCCGTCGTCCTGTGGCGGTGGAAGACTCCGGCAAGGGGTACACCCTGGCTCAGAAAATGGTCGGTAAAGCGTGTGGTGTAGAAGGCGTGCGTCCTGGCACGTACTGTGAACCGAAAATGACGACCGTGGGATCGCAAGATACCACCGGCCCGATGACCCGTGATGAGCTGAAAGATTTGGCGTGTCTCGGTTTCTCGGCGGAACTGACCATGCAGTCGTTCTGTCACACCTCGGCGTACCCAAAACCGATTGATGTGAACACCCACCATACACTACCGGATTTCATCATGAACCGTGGCGGTGTGTCACTGCGTCCGGGTGATGGCGTGATCCACTCATGGTTGAACCGCATGCTGCTGCCGGATACGGTCGGTACGGGCGGTGATTCTCATACCCGTTTCCCATTGGGGATCTCTTTCCCTGCCGGTTCGGGCTTGGTGGCGTTTGCGGCCGCGACGGGCGTGATGCCATTGGATATGCCTGAATCTATTTTGGTGCGTTTCAAAGGCGAGATGCAAGACGGGATCACCCTGCGTGATTTGGTGCATGCCATCCCGTACTACGCGATTCAACAAGGTCTGTTAACGGTAGAGAAAGCCGGTAAGATCAATGAATTCTCAGGCCGCGTACTGGAAATTGAAGGCGTTGAACACCTCAGTGTGGAGCAGGCGTTTGAGCTGTCTGATGCCTCGGCAGAGCGCAGTGCCGCAGGCTGTACGGTGAAGCTGTCACCAGAATCCATTACCGAGTACTTGAATTCAAATATCGTGATGCTGAAGTGGATGATCGCAGAAGGGTACGGCGATCGTCGTACTATTGAGCGTCGCATCACAGCCATGGAAGCGTGGGTCGCGAACCCTGAGTTGATGACCGCTGACAGTGATGCGGACTATGCGTACGTGATTGAGATTGATCTGGCGGACATTAAAGAGCCTATCTTGTGTGCCCCGAATGATCCGGATGACGCGCGTTTGTTGTCTGAGGTACAAGGCACAACCATTGATGAAGTGTTCATTGGTTCGTGTATGACTAACATCGGTCACTTCCGTGCGGCCGGTAAGTTGCTTGAGAAGTTTGGTGGCCAGTTGGATACCCGTTTGTGGGTCGCACCACCAACCAAAATGGACAAAGATCAGCTGACGGAAGAAGGCTATTACGGCATCTTCGGTCGCGCAGGGGTACGCATTGAAACCCCTGGGTGTTCGTTATGTATGGGTAACCAAGCCCGTGTCGCTGACAAAGCGACGGTGATGTCGACCTCGACCCGTAACTTCCCGAACCGTTTGGGGACCGGTGCGAACGTCTACTTGTCATCGGCAGAACTGGCGGCAGTCGGTGCGATCTTGGGGCGTATCCCGACCATGGCAGAGTACCTAGAATACGCTAAGCAGATTGATGCAACGGCAGCGGATACCTACCGCTACTTGAACTTCCATCGTATGGAACAGTACACCAAGAAAGCGGATGACGTGATCATTCAGCAGCCTGCGTAATTGTGGCCACGACCTAGGTTAATAGGTAAGTGGTTAAACTGACAAATAAAGCGTAAACAAAACGCCTCCCAGTGGGAGGCGTTTTTTATGGCCGAATATGGCCAAATGAGATGACGAGGCTTATGCCGTCGTGGTGCTTTTTTCATCGCTGCTGTGGGCCTGCGTGTCAGCGCTTGCCTTGTCAGTGGCCGTCTTGTCGCTAGCGGTTTGCTCGGTTGCCGCTTTTTCTTTTGCCTTGGTTTTTGCTTTGTCGCTGCTGCCGACGGCGCCTGCGGCTTTATAACGTTTCACCAAAACGTGTTCCAGGCTGATCCGGCCACCGCCTTGGATCAGTAGCGAGAACGCAAACACGCTGTACAGCGCCGCGGGTTCACCATTTAGCAGGCTACCTTGCGTGCCTAAGGTGTAAGCGGCAAAGCCCATTGCACCACACAACAACAGGGCAGCAGGGCGAGTAAAAAAGCCCAGCACTAACGCTAATCCTGTGATGCTTTGAATGGTAATGGCAATAACTAAGCTGGCCGTGCTTCCTAGCGCGAAGGGATCCATAAAGCTGGGGGCTAAAGCGCTGAACTGGAGGATCTTGGTGATCGCGTGGTAAAGCATCGCGCTACCGATCGTCAGACGTACAAGGAGTAATAGGCCATCATTTAAATATGGGTAACGGGTCGGGCCCGTGAATAGAGCGAGTAATTTCTTCATCAATGCTGTCCTGCGGGTTAAAAATCGCTGTGGATGGTGAGAGAGGCTGGGAAGGCCCAATGATGTGCCTCAGCCTACACGGGGGCAGTGTGTACGGAGAAGAAGCGGATCGCGGTTTTGTGCGGTAGGTATAAAAGTGGCGCAAAAAAGGTGGGCAAGCCCACCTTTTGTTTGTGTGTTCACGCGGGATTCAGCGTGCATTTATCAGCGATATTGTGCGCTGATTAACGCGCCGATTAAGGTAGCAATTAATGCTGCCTTAGCGCAGTGTGATTTGCAGCAAGGCCGCCACATTGCGGGCCGTCTGCTCAACGTTTTCCGCGGCATCGCGTAGCGCTTCCGCCAAGCTCACCGAGCGAGGCACCACGCTGAAGACCGCATCAATACCGTGGTCATGCACCACATGGCAGTCTGTCGACAGGCAACCCGCGATGCCAATCACGGGCACGTTAAAGCGTTTTGCGGTACGGGCTACGCCAATCGGCGTTTTACCGTGAATGGTTTGGCTGTCGATACGGCCTTCACCGGTGATCACCAAATCCGCGTCTTCGACAATGCTGGCCAGATCGACGGCGTCCATGACGATTTCAATGCCCGGACGCAAGTCAGCGTTCAACAGGCCCAACAGGGCTGCGCCCAGACCGCCCGCCGCGCCCGCGCCCGGCATGTCTTTGACATCGCGGCCTAACTGGGCGCGAATGATGTCAGCATAGTGGGACAGGTTGGCATCCAACTGTTCAACCATCTCGGGTGTCGCACCTTTTTGTGGACCAAACACGTGAGAAGCGCCTTTCGGGCCGCACAGTGGGTTGTCCACATCACACGCCACTTCCAGTTTCACCTGTGCCAGACGCGGGTCGACACCTGAAGCATCAATGGTCGCCAAACGCGCCAGTTCGCCGCCACCAAAGCCCAGCGGTTGACCATCGGCGTCAAGCAGCTTAAAGCCGAGCGCCTGTGCCATGCCAAGGCCCCCGTCGTTGGTCGCACTGCCACCAATCCCGATGATGATGTGTTCCACGCCTTTGTCTAATACTGCTGTGATCAGCTCGCCGGTACCGAGGGTCGTGGTGACCAACGGGTTACGTTGGTCGGGCGTCACGAGATGAATACCCGACGCTGCAGCCATTTCAATCACGGCAGTCTTACCGTCACCCATCACGCCATAGAACGCCTCAACCGGTTCACCTAGCGGACCTGTGACGGTGTGCGCCACTATGTGGCCCTCTGTCGCATCGACCAGTGATTGCACCGTGCCTTCACCGCCATCTGCCATCGGCAGTTTGATGTATTGGGCATCCGGCAGTACGTGACGGAAACCGGCTTCAATCGCCACCGCGACGTCCATCGCAGTCAGGCTTTCTTTGTATGAATCTGGAGCAATAATAATTTTCATGACGTAATCCTTAAACGAAGAAACCAAAGACACCGAAGATGAGGGTTGAGACGGTGGCAATCATCAAACCAACCGCTGATTCGTAAGGGATCAGCTTTAAGCGTTCTTTCATGTCCATGTGCACGGCACCGCCAGTCGCATGGAAGAAACTGCCGTGAGGCATATGGTCAAAGACGGTCGCACCCGCATGGATCATGGCGGCACCAGCAAGGGCCGGAACGCCTAATTCTAAAATGGTGTGGCTGAACACACTCGCGGCCACGGCTGTGCCCGCGGTGGTGGATGCAGTCGCCAGTGACATCATGGCACCGGAGATAGGCGCCAACAGGTAAGACGGCAGGCCAGAGGCGGTTAACACGTCAATCAAGCCTGTTTTTAGGCCCGAGTTAGCGATGATGCCCGCCAAGGTACCGGTACCCAGTAGCATCACGGCGACCGGTGCCATACGGGTCAAACCGGAAACGGCAAAGTGGTTAGTGTCACGGAAACGGCCCATGACAACGGCACCGACCAAGCCCCCCAGTGGCAGAGCGATCAGTGGGTCAATATTGATGCCCGCAATAGGTCGTAATGCCAACAGAGCGATAGCAATCAAGGGCGCGACAATCGCGGCACCAAACGAGGGTAGACGGCTGTGATCGACACTCACCACTTCATGCTGTTGTACTTTGCTGCCACGGTGAACCAGTTTTTTCGCTAGGAAGTAAGCAAACAACATACCGAATAAGCCCGGGATTACACCGGCCGCCATCACTGACGTCAGGGGCACGTTGAACGCATCGGCTGCCGCAATGGCATTTGGGTTTGGTGACATCACGTTACCAGCTTTACCGCCGCCAACCATCGCCAGCAGGATCGCCATTTTGGATAGATCCGCACGGTGCGCAATCGCCAGCGCAATCGGTGCCACGGTGATCACCGCCACATCCACAAACACGCCGACGGCGGTCAGGATCATGGTCGCGACAGCCAGCGCGAACAAGGCGCGGGTTTCACCGACTTTTTTCACAATGGTTTCAGCAATCGAGGTGGCTGCGCCTGATTCAATAAGCACACCGGCTAATACACCCGCCGCCAAAATACGCAATACCGCAGTGACAATGCCTTGTGCGCCACCAATCATCAGGTTCACCGTGTCCGTCAGGGAGACACCGCCGACGATACCACCGATAAGGGCACCGATGATCATGCCGTAGGCCGGTGGGACTTTCTTTAAGATCAAGCTGATGGCGACAACGAGCGCCGCCAGTGCACCTAACGTTGAGACTTCTATCATGTTCATATCCACGTAAAGAGAAAATAAAAAGGAAAATCGTGATTGGCGAGGAATGTACTGTGGAACGCGTGAGATAGCTTTAGGCAGGGTAACGAAAAATCCTTACCCTGAAGGGTGTAAATTGTGCAGATGCACAAAATGTGGCGAATGGGCCTAACAGGTTAATGCGAGATAGAGGCGGGTTTTATCGCTTATGTTATTGAATTTTAAGTGTGTTATTTGCTCTATTTGGTCAAGGCGATAACGCAGGGTATTGCGGTGGATATAGAGGGCTTGGCAGGTTTGAGCCAAGTCACAATTCTGTGCAAAAAATACCGACAGGGTTTTGTGTAGGGTACTGCGTGGGTCGTGCTGCTGCAGTGTGACCAGCGGCGCAGAGAGTTGATCATAGCGCCACGGATCTTGCTTGAGGCCATGGAGCAGTACCGGCAGCAGGTGATCTTGATAGAACAAGACGCTGTCGTGAGTGGTGGCAGAGGCAAGGGTGGCCTGCGCGGTTTGGAAAGAACGCGCCAGTCCCTGTAAGCCGGGAAAGTACTCTCCCAAGGCGATGCGAATGGAAAAGTGGCTTTCTTTTTCTACCCGTTGCATCAATTTACTGACCCGTTTTTGTTCCAACGCTTTTGACCAGCCATCGACTTCGAGCGTGATGGGCTTGAGCACCACGATTTCATTCATGGAGACCGATACAATGCCCACCAAGTTATCCCGTTCGGGGTATTCCAGCAGGTGCACCATACGTTGCAAATGTTCCAGCGAGAGGGCTTCTCCGGCCGAAGGGATCACTTTTACGATAGTGGCGATGCGTGGCTGGGCGAGATCCAAATCCAGCTTCTGTGCGATAGAAAGCAGCTGGGCTTCGTTCAGTTCGGTGTCCTTGATCAGCTGCAGCACCAACTCTTCACGGTGGCGTTTATTCCATTGCACCTGCGACATCAAGGCTTCTTGCTCGACAATCAACTCGGCGGTCATCTTGACCAGCTCACCATAATTGCGCACCTGATCCGGCGCACCGGAAATACCGACCACGCCAATGGTGTGATGCTGAAAGACGATCGGCAGGTTGATCCCTGGCTTAACCCCTTTGAGTTGCCGTGCCGTGCCCGGATCAATTTCAACTACCCGGTTATCATTCAGCGCGAGAATAGCCCCTTCATGGCGTTGGTTGAGGCGAGAGGGATCGCCTGAGCCGATGATCTTGCCGTGTTCGTCCATGACATTCACCGAGTGGTGGATGATTTTCATTGCTCGTTCGACGATTTGGCGAGCGATGGTCGCATTGAGTTGCATTTTGGTGTCAGATCCTGAAAATGTGCGCTCCGGCACGGGGGCGTGGCAAACAGACTCGCCGCCATTCAGTTTACCATTATCGGGATCAAGATCACCGACCGAAAGACCAGAGGATGCGATGGATTACGAGTTCAAGAAAAATACCCTTGATGGGAGCTACCATGCCATCTTCTCTATGGGACATGAAGTGCTAGGCCGTTGGCTGGTGGAAGCGATAGGCAAAGATTTTGCGATGATGGATCAAGTGATGACTCAACTTGGTGCATTGAAAAACAGTACCCAAGAGTGGCGCTTGGTCGGGGAGGAATTAACCTTGATCCTGCAAGACAATGAAGCGCTAGTACAAGCTAACTACCTGTTTTCTGAAGATGATACCGAGCTTGAAGAGAACATGGATTTCTACGATGAAGAAGCCATGTCGTTGTGTGGCTTTGAAGATCTTGCGCAGGTGTTAGACGCCTGGCGGGGGTTTGTGACCCGATTCTGAGCCCATAAAGCGCGATCGTCGGGCATTTGCGTCGTTTTAGTGAAAAGGCTGCACCGTCATGGTGCGGCCTTTTTTTGTTTAGAGGATGATGTATCTATAAGTCGCTGTAATTAAACAGGTAAAAAAGTTGGCACGTTGTTTGTTTGTTACTAACTTTGAGTGAGATGGAATTCTTATTTAGGAGCAGGCAATGAAGATTATTAGCGCAATCATAAAACCCTTTAAGTTAGATGATGTTCGTGAAGCACTGGCGGATGTGGGGATTGAAGGGATGACCGTCTCTGAGGTGAAGGGCTTCGGTCGTCAGAAAGGGCATACCGAACTCTACCGCGGGGCAGAATACCAAGTGGATTTTCTCCCGAAAGTAAAACTGGAGATCGCCACGCAAGCCGACAACATGGACGCGGTGATTGAGGCCATCAGTAAAGCGGCACAAACCGGTAAGATCGGCGATGGCAAAATCTTCGTCTACGACCTCGAGCATGCGGTGCGGATCCGTACCGGTGAAACTGACTTAGAAGCCCTTTAACCTCAGGATGGAGAGGACAATATTATGGAATTAGCGACCACGGTGACTGAGCTGCGTTACGCGCTTGATACCTTCTTCTTTTTAATTTCGGGTGCCTTGGTGATGTGGATGGCCGCCGGTTTTGCCATGCTGGAAGCGGGCTTGGTTCGTTCAAAAAACACCACGGAAATTTTGACCAAAAACATCTGTCTCTACGCCATTGCGTGTACCACCTTTTTATTGGTCGGTTATAACATCATGTATGTGGGTAACACCGAAGGGGGCTGGTTACCGTCGTTTGGCGCGCTGATCGGCTCGCAAGCTGAAGGCGCGGATCACTCGCTGGAATCAGACTTCTTCTTCCAAGTGGTGTTTGTCGCAACGGCGATGTCAGTGGTCTCTGGCGCGGTGGCGGAGCGTATGAAGCTGTGGGCGTTCTTGTTGTTCTCAGTGGTACTTACGGCCTTTATCTACCCGATAGAAGGCTATTGGACATGGGGTGGTGGCTTCTTGGCAGAAGCGGGTTTCAGTGATTTTGCGGGCTCAGGGATTGTGCACATGGCCGGTGCGTCGGCAGCGTTAGCCGGGGTGTTATTACTGGGCGCACGTCGTGGTAAGTACGGCAAGAACGGGGCGGTTCACCCCATTCCAGGGTCAAACATGCCATTAGCGACCTTGGGTACCTTCATCTTGTGGTTCGGCTGGTTTGGTTTTAACGGTGGTTCACAGCTGATGGTGTCGGATTTTGAAAATGCGACGGCGGTAGGTCAAATCTTCTTGAACACCAATGCCGCCGCAGCCGCTGGGGCGATTGCAGCCCTGGCTGTGTGTAAAACCACATGGGGTAAAGCGGATCTGACCATGATTTTGAATGGCGCATTAGCCGGCCTTGTTGCCATTACCGCTGACCCGCTGTCGCCATCCCCCGTCTTTGCTGTGGTTATCGGTGTGGTTGCCGGTGCCCTTGTGGTCTTTAGCATCGTGGGCTTGGACAAAATCAAGATTGATGATCCGGTCGGGGCCATTTCAGTACACGGTGTGTGTGGTTTCTTTGGCTTGATGGTCGTGCCGTTTAATAATGCGGATGCGGCATTTAGTACCCAGCTACTGGGTGCAGCGGTGATTTTTGCTTGGGTATTCGGCGCGAGCTTGGCGGTGTGGGCGGTGTTGAAGTACACCATCGGTATCCGAGTGACCGAAGAAGAAGAGATAGAAGGGATGGATTTGCATGACTGTGGTATTGATGCCTACCCTGAATTTATGAATGTGAAATAATTTACAAAACCATACGTTACGTTACAAAAACGCTGCCGAAAGGCGGCGTTTTTTTGTTTTGGCTGTTATTGCATATTGTGTTGAGGAAAGACTACAGTATAATTACAACGATATTGATAACACTTATCATTCAGTTTTGCGTTTAAAGGAAGAAGGGAAGGTATCAGATGAAAAAGCTGTTGGCATCGGCCATGTTTTTGGGCTTGGCGGCACCTCACGCTGCAGTGGCAGCGGACGAAGTGAATGTGTATTCCTACCGTCAGCCATTCTTAGTTGAACCGATGTTCAAAGAATTCACGGACGAAACCGGCATCAAAGTGAACGTCAAGTTTGCCAAGAAAGGGTTGACGGAGAAGCTGCAGCAAGAAGGGAAATACAGCCCGGCGGATGTGATCCTAACGACTGATATTAGCCGTTTGGTGGAACTGTCTGATAAGCAACTGGTACAACCGGTTGACAGCAAAGTGATTGATAAGAATGTACCGGCTCAGTTTCGCGATAACGAAGACGAGTGGTTTGCCCTAACGCTACGTACCCGTAACGTGTACTCGTCACGCGATCGTGTTGGCCATCTACCGGCAGATTTTGACTATTTGGATTTGGCCAAACCGGAGTGGAAAGGCAAAATTTGTACCCGTTCAGGTAAGCACCCATACAATGTGTCATTGGTGTCAGCCATGATTGCTCACTACGGTGAAGCAGAAACCAAAACATGGTTGGAAGGCCTAAAAAATAACCTTGCTCGCAAGCCACAAGGCAATGACCGTGGGCAGGTGAAAGCGGTGAAAGAAGGCTTGTGTGACTTGGCGATCGGTAACAGCTACTACCTCGGAAAGATGGTTAACGACGACAAGCAAAAAGCCTGGGCAGAATCAGTCTACATTGATTTCCCTGGTCAGAAAGCCAATGGCACCCACGTTAACGTGAGCGGTATGGCGATGGCGAAATACGCGCCAAACAAAGCGAATGCGCAGAAGCTGATGGAATTTTTGACCGATTCAAAAGCACAGCAAATGTACGCAGAAGTGAACTACGAATACCCTGTGAAAGTGGGCGTGAAGCGTTCTGATTTAGTGGCATCATGGGGTGAGTTCACCGCCGATGATGTGTCATTGGATAAGCTAGCGCAGTATCATAACAGCGCAATCAAGTTGCTTGATGAAGTGAAGTTTGATCTGTAGTAACACGTAAAAATGGGGCGTTCAGCCCCATTTGTGCTTAGGCGGCGTACTTTATCCAATAATCTGTGGTAGTGTCTTTTTCTTGGTGCCGGTCGGTACAGAGATTGGCGCATAGTGGTACCACCGAGATCAGCGTGATCCTGTGTTGGTCCTTGTAATGGCAAAGAGTACGAAGTAGTTAGCCATGAAAGAAAAATTTATCTTCTGGCGAACCAGTGGTTGGGGCTTTTCCTTGCTGCTGGTTTTGCCGATTTTGGCCATTTTCCATACGGCTATCGGTCAGACTGATAGTGTGTTTGCGCATTTGATGCAAACCGTGATGGCCACCTACACCCTCAATACCGTTTGGTTGGTGCTGGGCACAATGGTGCTGGCACTGCTGTTCGGTGTGCCTGCCGCATGGATCATGGCAATGTGCCGCGTACCCGGTGAGCGGGTGCTGCAATGGGCACTCGTGCTGCCATTGGCCATGCCGGGTTATATCATCGGGTATATCTACACCGACTGGTTTGACTATGCCGGTCCAATACAAATCTTCCTGCGTGATCTCTTTGGCTGGCACAGTGTGCATGACTATTGGTTCCCGTCTATCCGTTCGCTCGGTGGTGCCTGTGTGGTGCTCGCGCTGGTGCTGTATCCGTATGTTTATCTGTTGGCGCGCGCTGCGTTCATGGAGCAAAGTGCGAGTCTGTTGCAATCTGCCCGCCTGCTACGCTGCACGCCGTGGGACAGCTTTCGCCGTATCTCGTTACCGTTAGCCCGTCCGTCCATTGCCGTCGGTCTGTCTTTGGTGGCAATGGAAACGCTGGGGGACTTTGGTACGGTCAGCTACTTTGCCGTCAATACCCTGACCACTGCGGTGTATGACACCTGGCTCGGGTACTCCAATTTGAATGCCGCCGCCAAAATCTCCGCCATTATGCTGTTAGTGATCTTCGTATTGATCAGTGCTGAGCGTTTCAGCCGTCGTAAGCAGAAGCTGTTTCAGCGTGAGTTTGATCACGGTGACGACATGCGCTATCCCTTGTCAGGCATCAAAAAAGGACTGGCTCTGGTGTGGTGTTGGGGGCTGGTGGCCGCTGCGTTTCTCTTGCCGGTGTTGCAGTTGGCTTATTATGCGTGGCATTACTTTGCACAAAGCTGGACCCCTGAATTTCAGCAATATGGCCTGAACAGCTTACAAGTTTCACTACTGGCCGCGGTGATTGCGGTGGCGGTGGCGTTGATTGTCAATTTCTATCGCCGATTAGACAGCCGCCATGTCACGGCGATACCGTTGCGAATGGCCTCGTTAGGCTATGCCGTGCCGGGCACAGTATTGGCCATCGGGGTGATGATCCCGCTGACACAGGCTGATCACTGGATCAATGATTTTACCCTGCACTACGGCTTAGGGCGCCCGGGGCTGATTTTGTCGGGCACCATGTTCGCGCTGGTGTTTGCTTTCGTGGTCCGCTTTGCCGCCGTGGCGATTGGCAGTGTCGAGAGTAGTCTGGCCAAGATCCCGCCGTCGCTGGATATGGCATCAAAAACCATGGGCTTTGCCGATTTCCAGATGCTGCGCCGTATACACTTGCCGCTGATCCGCCGTGGCTGTTTGATTGCGGGGCTATTGGTGTTCATAGAGTCGATGAAAGAGCTCAATGCTGCCCTGTTATTGCGCCCGTTTAACTTTGAAACGCTCGCGACGTATGTGTTCAATTTCGCTTCGGATGAGCAGCTTGAATTGGCCGCGTTACCGGCGATTTTACTTGTGATTGTTGGCCTGATCCCGTTGATCATGGTTAACCGTTCTTTGGAGCAACCCCACTGATGAGCCATGCATTATCTGTTAAACATTTAACCTGCCATTATCATGGGCAGGCCGTCTTGGATAACTTGTCACTGCCCGTGCAAGAAAATGAAATTGTCTGTTTGTTGGGGGCAAGTGGCTGCGGGAAAACCACCTTGCTCAAGGCCATTGCCGGCTTATTGCCGTTGGCGCAGGGGGAGATCCGTATTCAAGATCGCTTGATTGTCGGTGACGGGGTGTGGCTGCCGCCTGAGAGGCGCAACATCGGGATGATCTTTCAAGACTATGCGTTGTTCCCGCATTTGACGGTGGCAGAGAATATCGCGTTTGGTTTACGGGACTGGAACAAGACCAAAGCCAAAGCAAAAACACAAGACATGTTGGATCTCGTGCACCTGTCAGGGCTGGATGACCGCTATCCGCACCAATTGTCCGGTGGGCAGCAGCAACGTGTGGCGATTGCCCGTGCCTTGGCGTGTGAGCCGGATTTAATTTTGTTGGATGAACCGTTTTCCAACATTGATACCCAAGTCCGTCATTCACTGATCAAAGAGATCCGCCGTATCTTCAAAAAGCAGGGGGTGACGGCGATTTTCGTGACCCATAGCCGCGAAGAAGCGTTCGCGTTTGCTGACCGCATGGCCGTCATGAATCACGGCGTCATTGAGCAATTTGGGACGGCGACCGAGTTGTATTACCAGCCAAGCAGCCGCTTCGTGGCTGAGTTTCTTGGCAGTGGATCGTATTTACCGGTTCAATGGGCACCGGATGCCACCCTGTCGACCCCGTTTGGGCCGATTGCCGTGAACGCACCGGAACGCCAAGCCGATAGCGGGCGTGACGGCAACAGCGACGGTAATGTGGAGTGGTTGCTACGCCCACAAAACCTGCGGGTCGCGCCGGATCAGGACGGCGAGGCGGTGATCCGAGAAGTGCTCTTTATGGGGGACAGTTGCCGCTATACCGTGGAATACCAAGGGCATCACTTGCTGGTGAACTCGCATTTGGTGTTGCAGGAAGGGGAGCGTGTATCGGTCACGGTTGAGCCGCATGAGCCAGTGGTGTTTGCATCGGCCAGTTAGTGATAGGCCTGCTCGACAGGGCGAAACGGGGATAACAGAAGAAAAAAACAGGCCAGCGCGTGAAAGGGCTGGCCTGAAAAAGGTACCGCGAACGTGATGGGAGGGCGACTATTTCGCTAAGAGGGCATCGATATGAAGATCGGCCTGTATTTGCATTTCTTCACGGTTCGGGGTGATATTCGTTTGTAAGTACAACACGTAGCACAAGCCTTGGAATTGCCATGCGCGCTCTTTCGGCGATAGCTCTCCAGGTAGTTGTGCTGCCACAAATTTCTCGGCGATAAACGTGAAGTTCTTTTGGTTGTTGCTGACAAATTGTGGCCAGATTTCATCGCGAACGGATGTGCTCCACTCAAACCACACTTTGACCCAATCTTGTTGTTCAATCACTTCATCAATCAAGCGATAGCACATGTTACAGAGCTGCGATTTAAACGCTTCTTCGTTGCTGAGAGACTCGGTGAGCATGTCTTTAAAATGCTGATCCACCTGGACGAGCACTTGTTCCACCAAAGCTTCACGGGTGGGAAAATAATTAAAGACGGTGGCAACTGACACCCCTGCCATGTCCGCAATATCCGCGTGACCCGCACGGCCAATACCACGGCGTGCAAACACATCCATCGCAAAACGCAATAATTGTTCTTTTCGTTTTTCCGGAGAAAGGCGCGTCCTTGTTTTCTTTACGATCGTATCCATGTCGTTGATTCCCTAGCTCGAAAATAATTATTCTGATTATGATTTATCTCTGGCACTCACTGTACAGGAGCGATAAATGGTATTCAATTGAGTTTTAATCAATGTGTGTCATATGGTTGACAGGTTCGATAAAATAACTATTCCTGATTAGGGATGGTAGAATAGGCCTCCGTTTGACCGCTAGCCGACAGGCGACTGGTGCAGTCGTACTGATGGAGATAAAGATGAAACATACCATTGAAGTAATGATTTCTGAGCAGGATGTTCAGGCACGCGTAAATGAACTTGGAAAACAAATCACTGAGCACTACCAAGGCTCAGAGAACTTGGTCATGGTTGGCCTGTTACGTGGATCGTTTGTGTTCATGGCCGATTTGGCTCGCGCGATTGAGCTTCCTCATGAAGTCGACTTCATGACGGCATCAAGCTACGGCAACACGATGCTAAGCAGCCGTGATGTGCGCATCCTAAAAGACTTGGATGACGACATCAAAGGCAAAGACGTGTTGCTGGTAGAAGACATTATTGATACCGGTAATACGCTCAATAAAGTGCGTGAAATTCTGTCATTGCGTGAGCCGAATTCTATCAACATCTGTACGCTGCTGGATAAGCCTGAGCGTCGCGAAGTGGACGTTGACGTGAAGTGGGTCGGTTTTGCGATCCCGGATGAATTCGTGGTTGGCGTGGGTATCGACTACGCACAGAAATACCGTCACCTGCCGTTCATCGGTAAAGTGGTGCCTATCGAAGGTTAATGTGTTTCGTGACCTGAGAAAGGAAAAAGCGACGGATGCCGTCGCTTTTTTTGTGTCTTTTTTTGGCGGGGGCGCAGTGAATTTGGCCGAACGCGTCGTGATCAACGCTTACTGATGATTGCTCGGCTTATGAGGCAGGATCTCTGCCATTGCAGCTTGGTAGGACACTTCTAATGATTCGCGGCTGGTGGCCGTGACCCCAAGATCTTGCAGCACGCCATTATCAATCCCGTAAATCCAACCGTGGATTTTTACGTTCTGCCCGCGTTCCCACGCTTGTTGCATGATGGTCGAGTTCCCCAGGTTATACACCTGGCTGGCCACGTTAATTTCACACAGCTTGTCATCCCACGCTTCACGCGGCAACTGACCCAAGTCAGAGCGGTGTTTCATGTACAAATCACGAATGTGCAGCAGCCAGTTGTTGATCAAGCCCAGTTGTGGGTTTTCAATCGCGGCGGTCACGCCACCACAGCCATAGTGACCACACACAATGATATGGCGAACTTTCAACACATCCACCGCGTATTGCACCACAGACAGGCAGTTTAGGTCGGTATGGATGACTTGGTTGGCCACGTTACGGTGAACAAATAACTCGCCAGAATCAAGGCCGGTGAGGCGTTCTGCAGGCACGCGGCTATCGGCACAGCCAATCCAGAGGTACTCGGGACGCTGCGCCTTCGCGAGATGGGTAAAGAACTCAGGCGTATCTTCCTTGATGTTTTCAGACCATGAAACGTTATTTGCGAAGAGCTTTTCAATATCTGCCATGATGATGCCTTTATTTGATACAGTCGTATACCGAAGCGCATAATTATTCGACAATTTGTCGAGCTAAAAGGGCGTGCGGCGTGATCAATTTACATATCTATCCGTACTGGCCGCAATACGGGCAGATATACAAACCGGCATCACTATACACAAACTGCTCATGCAACAAATCGGAGTAGTTGGTCTGTTCACATTCGATAACATTAAGATCGCATTTTATGAACGCATTGGAAATAAAAAATGTAAACAAAACCTATAAAAACGGGGTTAATGCACTGAAAAATATGTGTCTGTGTGTTAATGAGGGGGACTTCTTTGCGTTGTTAGGCCCAAATGGGGCCGGAAAATCGACCACCATCGGCATCATTAGCTCATTGGTGAATAAAACCGATGGCGAAGTGAAAGTCTTCGGGTACGACTTGGACACGCAAACCGTGGCGGCTAAACGCCAACTTGGGCTGGTACCGCAAGAGTTCAACTTCAACCAGTTTGAGACGGTTGAGCAAATCGTCTTAAATCAGGCGGGTTTTTATGGGGTAGAACGCGCGGTCGCCAAGGAGCGGGCACAAAAATACTTGTCGCAATTGGACTTGTGGGGCAAGCGCCATGAGCGTGCGCGTAACCTGTCGGGCGGAATGAAGCGCCGCTTGATGATTGCCCGCGCGCTGATGCATGAGCCGCGTTTGTTGATCCTTGATGAGCCGACCGCAGGGGTTGACATCGAATTGCGTCGTTCGATGTGGACGTTTCTTCGCGAGATCAACCGCCAAGGGGTCACTATTATCCTGACCACCCATTATCTGGAAGAGGCGGAGATGCTGTGTCGCAATATCGGCATTATCAACCACGGCGAGTTGATTGAGCACACCTCAATGAAAGCCTTGCTGGGTAAGTTGGAAGTGGAAACCTTCATTTTGGATGTGCAATTGCATGGCGAAAAGCCAGCGTTGCCGGACTTGATCTGGCGCTTGCCGGATAATCACACCTTGGAAATTGATATTCCTAAAGGCGAGGGGCTAAATCGCGTATTCAGTCTGCTGACCGCGCAGGGGATTGATGTGTTGTCGATGCGTAACAAAGCCAACCGTCTAGAAGAGCTGTTTGTGGCCTTGGTGGCGAACGAACAAGGAGCGCGTTCATGAACCGTTTGTACTGGATTGCTTTTAAGAGTTTGATCACCAAAGAAGTGCACCGTTTTGCCCGTATTTGGGTGCAAACCATGGTGCCGCCCGCGATTACCATGACCTTGTATTTTATTATCTTTGGGAATTTGATTGGTAGCCGGATCGGTGACATGGGCGGCTTCAGTTACATGGCGTACATCGTGCCGGGATTGATCATGATGTCGGTGATCACCAATGCGTACTCCAATGTGGCGTCGTCTTTTTTTAGCGCCAAGTTTCAGCACAACATCGAAGAATTGCTGGTCGCCCCGGTGCCAAACGCCATTATCATTGCGGGGTATGTCGGCGGTGGTGTGTTGCGCGGGGTGGGCGTCGGGTGCATTGTCACCTTGGTGTCGTTGTTGTTTGTGGATTTGCAGATCACCCATTGGGGCGTGGTGATTGCGACCGTCATATTGACCGCTACCGTGTTCTCATTGGGCGGTTTGATCAATGCGGTGTTTGCTAAAACCTTTGACGATATCAGCATTATTCCGACCTTTGTGCTGACACCGCTGACCTATTTAGGCGGGGTGTTTTACTCGCTGAGTTTGCTGCCTGCATTTTGGCAAAGTGTGTCTAAACTCAATCCGATTGTGTACATGGTCAATGCGTTTCGCTATGGCTTTCTTGGCGTGTCGGATGTCGGGATCGGGACGTCATTTGCCGTACTGGCCGGTTTTATTGCGGTGCTATACGCCATCGCGTATTACTTGATTGCCCGTGGCATTGGCTTGCGTGCCTAGTGCTTTATGATCTCTTTGTCACGACAAACTGATCGTGAACGGTATCGCAGACAGAAAAAATCCCAGCCAGGGCTGGGATTTTTTCGTCGTGACAACACGAAAAAGATTACTCTTCTGCGGCTGCGCTCGCAGACGATGGCGTGTTCAGCTCAACCACTTGGTTATCGATCAAACGGGCTTTGCCCAAAATCGCTGACATCAAGATCACCGCTTGCTGTGTCTCTTCGCCCACTGGCTGAAGGGTCACGGCATCACGGATGTAGATTTCATCCGGCTGTAGGCCGGCAGCACGCAGCTGATCGTTCGCGTCCACTACCACTTCGGCGTAATCATTACGACCGCCGCGCATTTGGCTACTGATCCAACGCATGGTACGCGCCAGAACGGGCGCACGCTGGCGCTCATCGACCGTCAGGTAACCGTTGCGAGAGCTCATGGCCAGGCCATCCAGTTCGCGCACCGTCGGGACACCGACAATCTCAATGTCCATCGCCATATCACGGGTCATTTGACGCAGTAGCGCCAGTTGCTGGTAATCTTTCTCACCAAAACAGGCCACGTCAGGCTGAACAATGTTGAACAATTTTGTCACTACAGTAGCAACGCCGCGGAAGTGACTTGGACGTAACGCCCCTTCCAGCATGTTAGAAAGTCCAGGTACTTCGACAAACGTCTGACGATCCAGTCCCTCGGGATACATAATGTCAGGTGTCGGGGTAAAGACCAAATCGACCGCTTCGCTATTGAGCTTGGCTAAGTCATCCTCCAGTGTGCGAGGATAACTGTTTAGATCATCGGCTTTATCGAACTGCATTGGGTTAACAAAAATGCTGACCACGACCACATCGGCATGTTCACGTGCTTTACGCACCAGCGTCAGATGGCCATCATGCAGGTTGCCCATGGTTGGAACGAACGCAATACGGCGGCCTTCACGGCGCCATGTGCGAATTTGTTCACGGATAGGGGCAATCTCGGCGAATGTTTGCATTTTTATTCCTTATTCAAAGGTATGTTCTGGGCCAGGAAAGGTTCCGGCCGCAACATCTTCTAGGTATTGGGTAACAGCTGCGCGCATCTCGCCCGTTTCTGCCAAATAGTTTTTGGAGAAACGTGGAATATAGTTGGCGGAGATCCCAAACATGTCGTGCATGACAAGGATTTGACCGTCGGTGGCATTACCGGCACCAATCCCAATCACTGGGACCTCAACCGCTTTGGTAATGCGCTCCGCTAAGCTGGCAGGTACACACTCCAGCAAAATGATCTGTGCCCCGGCATTTTTGAGCAGAATAGCATCTTTTACCATTTGCTCTGCGTGGTCGGAGTCACGTCCTTGCACTTTATAGCCGCCGAAAATATTGACGGACTGTGGGGTAAGCCCCAAGTGTGCACACACAGGTACTGCGCGCTCGGTCAGTTTGGTGACGGTATCGGCTAGCCAAGCCCCACCTTCTAATTTCACCATATTGGCACCGGCACGCATCAGTGTGGCCGCATTCTCACAAGCTTGCTCAGGCGTGCTGTAACTCATGAAGGGCATATCAGCCATCAACAGTGAGTTCGGGCTGCCAGCACGGACACAGCGGGTGTGATAAGCAATATCATCCACGCTGACGGGTAACGTATCGGGTTTCCCCTGAAGGACCATGCCGAGGGAGTCACCAACCAGCAGCACTGGGACGTCTTGTTGCTCAAACAATTGCGCAAAACTGGCGTCGTAGGCGGTGACTGAAGCAAACTTACGACCTTCTCGCTTCCATTTCATCAGGTCGTTAATCGTGATTTTTTTCATGTTATCTCCCTTTAGCCCTGAAAACGGGTTACTGGGACCAGATGGCCAGTCCGTTACGGTCTACCTGTGCCAGCAAAGATTGCAGGGCAGTGTGATCAGGCAGCACCAATTCAGGGGCAATTTCTGCAAGCGGATAAAGCACGAACTCACGCACTTTCATGCCATAGTGCGGCACGGTGAGACGGTCGCAATGAAGCTCGAGATCACCATAGAGGAGAATATCGAGATCCAGTGTGCGAGGCCCCCAGCGTTCATCCTTGCGTACCCGGCCATGCGCGTGTTCGATTGATTGGGTGCAGTCGAGCAAGGCGAGCGGAGCAAGCGCTGTCTCAACGGCGACCACGGCATTGATGTAGTCGGGTTGGTCCTGAGGACCCATGGGGGTGCTGCTATAGAGGGAAGAAACGGCAACCACGTTAACATCTGGGTGCTGTTTCAACGCCTCGATAGCGCGATTAGCCTGAGCGACAGGATCGCTCAGGTTACTGCCAATCGCAATGTAAGCGAGGATCATGATGATTTAGCCTGCGGCTTTTTACGGCGCTGCGGGCGACGACGACGGCGTGTGCCGGACTTGTCTTCATCATTCACTTGTAACACCATTTTATTGCGCTGGTTACGTTCGCCGTGTTGGAATTGATTCCACCACTGCGCCAGTTCCGCAATATCATTCCCTTCAAACTGGCCTCGCATTTCAAGAAAATCAAACGCGGCACGGAATTTCGGGTGTTCCATCATCTTAAACGCACGTTTACCGGTACGGCGGCTAAAGCGCATCTGCTGTTGCCAGATGTCACGCACCGTGGTGGTAAAGCGACGTGGGATCGCAATGGTTTTGACCTGCTCATCCAAAATATCGTTTGAGGCGACCATGAACGCGTCATAGTAAGACAGGCCGCTGGCAAACGAGATCTCTTCCGCGCGGGTGACCATTGGGTACCACAACATCGCGGCAAACATGAACGCCGGATTGACACGTTTTTCTTCGGCCAGGCGTTTGTCGGTTGCACTTAAGATGTGCTCGATCATGATCTCAGTCTGGCTGTTCTGCTCTTCCGTGAAGTGTTCAGACAGCAGTGGGAACAGCTGTTGGAACAGGTTGTATTCACGCATCAGTTTGTAGGTGGCCAAGCCGTTGCCCGATTGCAGCAACTTCAGGCTTTCTTCAAACAGACGCGCCGCCGGAATGTCTTGCAGCAGTGTCGACAAGGTTTCGATCGGCGCCGCTGTTTTCTCTTCGATGGTCATGTCTAGCTTGGCGGCGAAACGGATCGCACGCAACATGCGCACCGGATCTTCGCGGTAGCGTGTTTCAGGATCACCAATCAAACGCAGAATGCGGTTGTCGAGATCTTCCACGCCGTTCACAAAGTCCGTGACCGTGAAGTCTTTGATGCTGTAGTAAAGCGCATTGATGGTGAAATCGCGGCGCTCAGCATCTTCTTCAATGGTGCCGTAGACATTGTCACGTAGCAGCATGCCTTCTTGGCTTTGGGCTGAGACTTGCTTTTTATCTTGCAAGCTCGGCGCCGCATCGGCATGGTGACCTCGGAAGGTGGCGACTTCAATGACATCACGGCCAAACAAAATGTGAGCAAGACGGAAACGGCGACCGATCAGGCGACAGTTACGGAACAGTTGCTTGATTTCTTCCGGTGTGGCGTTGGTGGCAATGTCGAAGTCTTTAGGTTGTTTGTCCAAAAGGAGATCGCGAACACCCCCACCGACCAGATAGGCGTCAAAACCGGCTTTATTTAGACGGTAAAGGACTTTCAGCGCATTTTCGCTGATATCTTTACGTGAAATACCGTGCTCTTGGCGCTGATAAACTTGCAAGGCGAGTTCCTCGGTGTCGAGCGTACTACTATCGCGATTCAATACCTTACGGCAAAAGCTGGCTACTCGATTAAAGATAATACACCTCATTTATATGGTTCGGATTCAACAAACAGCCGCATATCATATATCACGGCAAGCCATTTTAGAATCCTAGCGTAATGGCAGTGGTGCTTGGCACGTGAGATAACTGCCAATGTTCCGTTGCCCAGCGTAGGATATCTGCCGTGGACGATGCGGCCAAATCAGCCGGTGGTTGCTGGCCTAAAAAGCGCAATGCCGCGATCAGTGCCGGTCTGGGATCGGCGGTATCGATGGCAGGCGCATGGTTTTGTTTTGATAGCTTATTGCCATTTTCAGTCACGGCTAATGGCAGGTGTAAATAGCTGACTTCAGGCTGCCCTAACAGGCGGTATAAGCCAATTTGACGACCGGTCGGCTCAATCAAATCTGCCCCACGAACCACTTGCGTGATCCCTTGGGCAATATCATCCAATACCACCGCCAAATTATAAGCAAACAGGCCGTCACGCCGACGGATGATAAAATCCTCGGCAGCCAGTGCGGCTGGAATGCTCATGGTGCCGTGCAGGCGATCGTCAAAGCGGGTGACCGGTTGGTCAACCTTGAGGCGAATCGCACTGTCCTGGGCGGAACCGTGCAACGCGCGACAGGTACCGGGGTAGAACCCGCCTGCTTCTTTGATTTGCTTGCGGCTGCAGTGGCAATAATACGCTTGCTGGTGCGCAAGCCAAGTGTCTATCTGTGCTTGGTAGGCATTGTGGCGTTGGCTTTGGTACATAATACCGCCATCCCAATGCAGACCATAGGCGTCCAGCGTGCGCAGTATATCATCGGCTGCGCCGGGCATTTCGCGCGGTGGATCAAGATCTTCCATCCTGACCAGCCATGTACCGCCTTGGGCACGGGCTTGCAGGTAACTGCCTAAGGCAGCGACTAACGAGCCAAAATGAAGCGGGCCTGACGGTGAGGGCGCGAAACGGCCGATATAATGTGTTGGAGTCGTCATAAGAAAACCATCAAAAACGAAAAAGGGAGCAGTTGCTCCCTCTTTGAATACCGTGGTGCGAATGACCGTGGCGTATTAGCCAGCCATCTGCTTTTCTTTGATTTCAGCCAGCGTTTTACAGTCGATGCAAAGATCGGCGGTTGGGCGCGCTTCCAAACGACGGACACCGATTTCAATGCCGCAAGAATCACAGAAACCGAAGTCGTCCTCTTCGATACGCATAAGGGTTTTTTCGATTTTCTTGATCAGCTTACGTTCACGGTCACGGTTACGTAATTCAAGGCTGAATTCTTCTTCCTGGGCCGCACGGTCAACAGGATCTGGGAAGTTAGCCGCTTCGTCTTGCATGTGGTTTACAGTACGATCGACTTCTTCACGCAGTTGATTACGCCAAGCGCTTAGAATCTTACGGAAGTGCTCTAGCTGAGCTTCACCCATATATTCTTCGCCGGCTTTCTCCTGATAAGGTTCAACCCCAGCAATAGCCAGGATGCCTAGCGATTTTTTAACGTTGCTCTCTGGCATATAGCATCTCCTAATATACCTAATAACCGTCACTGGTCAAAATTGGGCGGTATCTATAGCAGAAAGGGGGTAGCGTGGCAATTGCTGCATATGTTCAATTTTATCCCAATGTGAAGAAAGCATCACTTTGTGGCGTTTAGTGATTGAATTTTATGCAGTCTTCGAGATAGAGCTCATTTGGGTGCAATACTGCCTTGTAACAAAGGATCTCTACGCCTGCCCGTTCTGCTTGTTGGATTAATGAAAAATAGTCCGGGTCTATATGGTGTGCAGCAGAAACATTTTCAATGCCCGAATGCAAAATGGCGAAAAAAAGTATGGCACGCTTCCCGCTTTGTGCCACCTCAGCGAGTTCTCGCAGGTGTTTTTGTCCTCGGGTTGTGACCGCGTCCGGGAAAAAGCCTTGTCCGTGTTGCAACAGGGTCACGCTCTTGACTTCAATATAGCAGTCCGGTTGCGATTCTGCTTGCAATAGTATGTCTATCCTGCTGTTTTCACTGCCATACTTTACTTCTGTGCGCAACGTCGTATAGCCGAGTAACTCACTGATAACGTCATTGTTGATGGCCTCGACCACCAAGCGATTGGCTTGCGCGGTGTTCACACAAATCATGTCGCCGTCTGCGGTCTGGCTTAATTCCCAACTGCAGGGATATTTGCGCTTGGGGTTGTCTGAGGTGGAGTACCACACGGTATTGCCGGGCGTGGCGCAGCCCGTCATTGCGCCAGTATTGGCACAGTGCAGGGTGGTGACGGTGCCGTCTGGCAGGGTCACATCGGCGAGAAAACGCTTATAGCGTTTGATCAAGGTGGCCGGTTGCAGCGGCGAGGTAAATTTCATGCCGTTCCTTGTCATATAAAAGAGAGAATGCCGAAAACGGCGACGATCAATTACGTGATGTTTCATGCCAGTGTGTGATGGTACGCATGACCCATCATGGTGAGCCTGTCATGAGCGGCCATTGCTTGAGGCAGTGATAACGCACGCCTTGTTGGCCGTGTTCGGTGGTGGAAATATACAACCCAAACGCGGGAAAGTGAAAGGTGAGATCGGCCATTTCTGTATCGACTGGCCATATGGCAGGGCGTTGGGTGACCGATTTCGCTAACGTAATATGGGGCGTATAACGGCGGTTTTCTTGACCGAGGGCACAGGCTCGTAACGTGGTGTTAAGGTGATCAACCAGTGTCAGTAACGGCGTCGGCGAGTGTGGACAGCCCAGCCAAATCACCTGACTGCGGTGCCAGTAGCCTAAGGTCGAAAAGGTCAAGGAAAAGGCCTCGACCGTGGGCGGCTGCGCCGTAACGGCGTCAATCAGCCGCTGGGTGTCATCGGGGGGGACTGCGCCGATAAATGCGAGAGTGACATGTAGATTCTCCGTGGGCACGGCGCGGCCATAGCACCCACATTGCAGCGCCAAGTGTTGCAATTCGGACACACAGGTTGCCGGTTGCTGCGGGGATAAAGCAAAAAATAAGCGGTACTTTTTCGTCATCTTTTTCATGCTCATCGCGGTGACGGATGTATCACCCTGACATTCTCGTGGAAACGCGCACCGTGAACGGACTTATTTCGTGGACTTCGGTATACAATAGCAGGGCTTAGTTTGAATATGACACAAGGTGTTCCCATTGTCACAACTGCCAATCCACGACGTTATGACCTCGCTGCTTGCCGCATTAACGGCGCAGTCGCAACTGATCCTCAAAGCCCCACCCGGGGCCGGTAAATCCACCTGCCTGCCACTGGCCACCCTGCAACAGGGCGGCATTGACGGCAAAATCGTGATGCTGGAGCCTCGCCGTTTAGCCGCACGTAACATTGCCCAATACTTGGCGGCGCAGTTGGGGGAGTCGGTCGGTGAAACCATTGGCCTGCGTGTGCGGGGAGAAAGCAAAACCAGTGCGGCGACACGGCTGGAAGTGGTGACCGAAGGGGTGATGACCCGGATGTTGCAGCTGGATCCTGAACTGACAGGGATTGGCCTGCTGATCTTTGATGAATTCCATGAACGCAGTATTCATGCCGACACCTCATTGGCGTTGGCGTTGGAAGTGCAAGAAGCCCTGCGTGATGATTTGAAAATTTTGGTGATGTCCGCCACGTTGGATGACGCGGCGTTAACGGCGTTGTTGCCGGACGCGGCCTACGTCGAATCAGCAGGGCGTTGTTTTCCGGTCGAGCACCGTTATCAGCGCGTTGCCGACGGGGCAGACACGGTTGAAGCTGTGGCCAAAGCGGTACGCAGCTTATTGGCCAGTGAAAGTGGGTCGATGTTGGTGTTCTTGCCCGGTGCGGGTGAGATCCGTCGTTTGGCGGAACGGTTAGAGGACGGGTTACCGAGTGATGTCGTGATCAGTCCGTTGTATGGGCAGCTTAGCGCGCAGCAACAGCAGCAAGCCATTACGCCAGCACCTGCAGGTCAACGTAAAGTGGTGTTGGCGACCAATATTGCCGAAACCAGTTTGACCATTGAGGGGATCCGCTTAGTGGTCGACTGCGGGTTAGAGCGGATCGCCCTGTGGGATCCGAAGACCGGGATCAGTCGATTGGAATCGGTGCGTATTGCCCGTTCGTCTGCCGAGCAGCGCGCAGGCCGTGCTGGGCGTCTGGAGCCGGGTATTTGCTTGCGTTTGTACAGTGAAGATCAACTGGCCCGTCAGCCTGCCACCCCTCAACCGGAGATCTTGCGTGCCGACTTAACCGCATTGGCGATGGAGTTGGCGCAATGGGGCTGTACGGATGCCGCCGATTTGCATTGGCTGGATGTGCCGCCGACGATTGCCCTGACGCAATCACGTGCGCTGCTGCACGCCTTAGGGGCGATGGATGACCGTTGTCAGCTGACTGAGCGCGGCGCGGCGTTACATGCCCTTGGCGCGGATCCGCGTCATGCCACGATGCTATTGATGGCCAAAGAAAAGGGGCCGGTGGCGATGGCGACGGCAGCCATGCTGGTGGCGTTATTGGAAGATCCCCCGCGTGGCATGCATAACCCGGATCTGCATTTTCAGCTCAACCTGTTAGAGAGTGGCAAATTGCCACGCAGTCAGGCGTACAAACAACGCGTGCAGCAACAGCTGCAGAAACTGCAAAATGGTCAGGCTGCGCGGATCCCGTTACGGGTGGCGGGTGAATGGATCGCCCCTTTAATGGCGGCAGGGTTTCCGGATCGCATTGCTTTGTCGCGAGGCCGTGATGGACGCTACCAATTGGCGAACGGTCAAGGCGCGAGCCTGTGGCCGGATGAACCGCTGGCGGATGCGGATCTGTTGGTGGTGGCCGATGTGGTGAAAACCCGCCAAGGTGACAGCCGTATCTTCTCTGCTGTCATGGCCGATCTCGGCAGTTTGCAGACTCAGTTACCGGCGTTGTTTTCAGAGAGAGAATGGCTGGATTGGGATGACAAGAAAGGCCGTCTGACGGCAGAAAAACAATTGTGTTGTGGTAAGTTAGTGCTCGAACGTAGCCTGATGGCCGCGCCGGATCCGGCGAAAGCCAGTGAAGCCTTGCTCAATGCCATTGTGCGAAAGGGGTTGGGTATTTTGCCGTGGCGTGACGCGGCGGAGAATTTGCTGGTGCGCGCCCGCTGTGCGACGGAATGGTTGCCAGAGCTTGCCCTGCCTGCGATGGATGACGCCAGCTTGTTGGCTGATGCCGACGCGTGGTTATTACCGTATATGACGGGGATGAAAACCCTTAAAGCCCTTGAGCGGTTGGACGTGCATGCGGCGCTGGAAGCGCGCTTGGGATGGGAGAAAAAACACGCATTGGATGCCGCCTTACCGACCCATTATGAAGTACCCACCGGCTCCCGTTATCCCATTCGTTATCAGGTCGGCCAACACCCGGTGTTAGCCGTGAAGTTACAAGAGATGTTTGGGGAGGAAAGCTCCCCGATGATCGCCAATGGACGGGTGGCCGTGGTGTTAGAGCTGCTGTCACCGGCCCAGCGTCCGTTACAGATCACCCGAGATTTAGCCACGTTTTGGCAAGGTGCGTACCGTGAGGTGCAAAAAGAGATGAAAGGGCGCTATCCCAAGCACCCGTGGCCGGATGATCCTGCCCATCACGCACCGACCCGAAAAACGAAAAAATACATGTAGATGAAATGATGAATAAGATGAAATGGCTGACTCGCCAGATGGCGCCGGCACCGAAAAAGCCGGCGGCGGGCAAGGATGAAGCAAAAAAGCCGCCCCGCCGCCGCAAACCTCGTGCAACACCAGAAGAGGGGGCCAGTGAAAAAGCGCCAACAAAAGCAGCAGCAAAAACCGGGGCAAAAGCGACAGCAAAACCGCGTAAAGCGGCGACGTCGCGTGGGCGGAAAAAGCCCGCAGCCAAGGGCGGTCGGGTACCGCCGTGGCTGAAATGGCTGATGGGCTTTGGCTTGAAGGTGAGCATTGCGTTGCTCGCGGTGTTGCTGGTGGTTGGGATCTATCTGGATAAGGTTGTACGGGACCGCTTTGACGGGCAGTTGTGGAACTTGCCTGCTGTGGTCTACGGCCGCGTGTTGACGTTACAACCTGGACAAGCGATCACCCGTGAGGAAGTGCGTCGTGAACTGGACCTACTGCAATACCACAAAGTGCGTACGCCACAGCGTAATGGCGAGTATTCGTCGTCATCGACCCGTATCGAGTTGATCCGTCGCCCGTTTGAGTTTGATGATGGCGCAGAAGGCGCGCGGCATGTCATGCTGACGTTTGCTGATGGCACCTTGCAACGTATTGAGGAAGTGGGCACCAAGCGTCAGCTGGGCTATGTGCGTATCGAGCCGAAAATGTTGGGGATGCTCGGCACCGGCGATCATGAACAACGTCTTTTCATGTCTCGCGAACAGTTTCCTGAAGTGCTGGTGGACGCGCTGCTCGTCACCGAAGACCGCGATTTCTATCACCATGACGGGGTGTCCCCGCTGGCGATTGTGCGTGCCATGTTGGTGAACCTGAAGGCGGGTCGCACGGTGCAGGGGGGCAGTACCCTGACGCAGCAATTGGCCAAAAATATCTTCCTGAGCCGTGAACGCTCGTTGTGGCGTAAGGTGCGAGAAGCCTATATCGCAGTGATCATTGATTATCGCTACAGCAAAGATCGGATCCTAGAGGCGTACCTCAATGAAATTTACTTGGGGCAAAACGGCGGTAAGGAAGTGCACGGCTTTGCCTTAGGGGCGAGGTTGTACTTTGGCCGTCCGTTGCAGGAATTGCGTATCGATCAGCAAGCTTTGCTGGTGGCCATGGCAAAAGGACCGTCGTATTACAATCCGTGGCGTAACCCGGATCGCGCGCGTCAGCGCCGTGATTTGGTGCTGCGCATGATGATGGACAACCAGATCCTCACCGGCGATCAGTATGAGTTGGCCGCATCACGTCCGCTCGATATTCAGGCGAAAGCCATGCTGGCCAGTCGCCAACCGGCGTATTTTCAGCAACTCCAGCGCGAGCTGAAGCAGCGGGTGGGCGATAACTTCACACCGGGGGTGGGCTTACGGGTATTC